>CAZOYZ010000008.1:5701-23998 GCA_964584045.1 uncultured Prolixibacteraceae bacterium
GGAAGCGCAGTGGCGGCCTGACGGACAGAAGATCGGCTTTTTATCGTCAGCATCGGGAAGTGCCCAGCTATGGGAAATGAACCCGGATGGATCTGAACCGATGCAGGTGACCGATGTGAAGGATGGCATCAATGGCTTCAGGTATTCGCCCGATCAGAAGCATTTGGTGTATCTGAAAGCGGTTAAGCTTGATCAGGATATTCATGATCTGTACCCTGATTTACCCAGAGCAAATGCCCGTCTTGAAAATGATTTGATGTACCGGCACTGGGACAACTGGCATGACTATACCTACAATCACCTTTTTATTGCGGAATACGGTTCAGGAAAAATCACCTCCGGAAAAGATATCCTGGAAGAAGAAAAATTTGACAGTCCGGATAAACCCTATGACGGGGCAGAGCAGATCGCCTGGAGTCGTGACGGGAACGCGGTGGTCTATTCCTGCAAGAAACTGAAGGGGAAGGCCTATGCGTTTTCAACCAACACCGATTTGTACTGGTATGATATGGCCACCGGAGAGACCCGTAATCTGACAGAACAACACAAAGGGTATGATAAAAATCCGGTATTTTCGCCCGATGGCAGCAAGCTTGCCTGGACCAGTATGGCCCGCGACGGGTATGAATCAGACAAAACAAGATTGATGGTCATGGATCTTGCCACGGGGAAGCAAACCGACTATACGGAAGGATGGGATCAGCTTGCTGCAAGCCTGAGCTGGAGCAGGGACAGCAGATCGGTCTTCTTTATCAGCGATATCCATGCCACTGAAGAACTGTACCGCCTGGATCTGGAGAGCGGAAAAATAACCCGCCTTACAGACGGGGTGCACGATTACGTTTCTGTTGTGCAGGCCGCCGATGGGAAGCTGGTTGCCGGGAAAATGTCGATGTCGCACCCGGAAGAGATTTTTCTGGTTGACCCTTTGACAGGGAAAGACCAGCCTTTGACTGCGGTTACAAAAGGCATCACCGACCAGCTCGAAATGGGGAAGGTGGAAGAGCGATGGATCAAAACCGTCGACCACAAGGATATGCTGGTTTGGGTGATCTATCCGCCGCACTTTGACCCTGATAAAAAGTATCCGGCGATCCTCTATTGCCAGGGCGGGCCCCAGGGAACGGTCAGCCAGTTCTGGTCATACCGCTGGAATTTCCAGATGATGGCTGCCAACGGCTATCTTGTCGTGGCCCCCAACCGCCGCGGCCTTCCCGGCTTTGGAATGGAATGGCTGGAACAGATCAGCAAGGACTACGGGGGACTGAACATTCAGGATTATCTTTCGGCCATTGACAGCGTGTCCAAAGAACCCTTCGTGGATGAAAAAAGGTTGGGGGCCGTGGGCGCCAGTTACGGCGGATTTTCGGTGAATTACCTGGCCGGGCATCATGAAGGCCGTTTTAAAGCTTTTATTTCGCACTGCGGCATGTTCAATTTTGAGCAAATGTACGTGACTACTGACGAAATGTGGTTCGAGGACTGGGAAACCGGCGGTCCCTACTGGGATAAAAATAATGCAGCAGCGCAACGGTCATACTCCTTCTCTCCCCACCTGTTTGTGGAAAAATGGGATACTCCCATTCTTGTGATCACCGGTGAAAAAGATTTCCGTATTCCTTTCACTCAGTCAATGGGAGCATTTCATGCGGCAGTGATGAGGGATATACCGGCCGAATTCCTGTATTTCCCCGATGAGAATCATTGGATACTGAAACCCCAGAACGGAATTCTTTGGCAACGGGTATTCAAAAACTGGCTCGATAAGTGGTTAAAATAAAATTTTATTCTTTTCTTTGTATCCGTGACGACAATTCATATCCATATCATTCTTCTGGCAGCGCTGGCGGTCTCCGCAAACGGCTAGGGAAGAGTATGGAAAGATCATAATATTTAAATTTTAGTCAGAGCCATTCTCTTCCGGGAGAATGGCTTTTTTTATGGTATGAACGGATATTTCAGATACAGTATTGCAGCAGTTGCAGCGCTTATCCTTGTGGAACTGGCCACATAGGAGCGGGACTGTATTGCATGATGATTTCGAGAGCCCTTTCCTGTGTGGTCAGCCAGGAAAGGGCTTTTTTATGGCTTTCCCCGGCAAAACACAGTTTGTTCTGATCGAGACATTTTTTTAATCTATAAAAATTCGGATCTATGAAAAATCAGTTTTTTGAAGAAAAATTATCAGGCCAGTACCGGAATATTCCGGTCTCATTTGTCCGGAATATCCTTAATGTGGCCGGGAGCCGGGAGTTTATCTCATTTGCCGGGGGATTGCCAAATCCTGAATTCTTTCCGGTTGCAGAGCTGGCTGAATCGGCCAGGGCTGTACTGGAACAGAGCAGCCGGAGTATCCTGCAATATGCAGGCTCACTGGGGTATTATCCGCTTCGCGAGTGGATTGCTAACCGGTACAGTAAGAAATACAGCATGGATATTTTGCCCGGGCAGGTCGTGATCACGAACGGGTCGCAGCAGGCAATCGATATAATGGCCAAGCTGTTTATTAACAAGGGGGACGGGGTCATACTTGAAAAACCAAGTTACCTGGGAGCAATACAGGCGTTATCGGCTTACCAACCTTGGTTCCGGGAAGTTGAACTGGAAGAAGACGGAGCGAATCTTACTGAAGTGGAGTCGCTTTTTCTGAACGAAGATATTAAGCTGATGTACGCCGTTCCGAATGCCCAGAATCCGTCAGGAGTCAGCTATTCGGACGAAAAAAGGAAGGACCTGGCTTTGCTGCTCCGCAAATACGACCAGTTTTTTCTGGAGGACGATCCTTACAACGAGATCTGTTTTGATCATGAATTTCCCGATCCGGTTAAAAAATATGCGCCGGAGCACGTGGCCTGGACCGGATCGTTTTCGAAAATGGTGGCTCCCGGTCTCCGAAACGGCTGGATCGTGCTCCCGCAGGAACTGGTTTTGCATTTCGACAAGGCCAAACAATCGACCGATCTGAATCCCAATAACCTGACCCAGTACATTCTGCATCACTACCTGACGCATTATGACCTGGACGAACATCTGCGGCAAATCAGGAAAGCTTATTCCGCCCAGTGCCGGTTTATGGCCGACATGATCGCACGTGATCTGCCGGAGGAAGTCCGGGCAACCTCGCCCGCCGGCGGAATGTTCATCTGGCTCA
The DNA here is from genome assembly GCA_964584045.1 of uncultured Prolixibacteraceae bacterium. GTDB lineage: Bacteria > Bacteroidota > Bacteroidia > Bacteroidales > Prolixibacteraceae > JBCFBK01. The sequence continues at coordinate 8,853 of CAZOYZ010000008.1, forward strand.
CGCTCCCTGCCTCGGTTCCGTCCGACCGCCTCATCGGCAGGGCGATGGAAAGGGGGGTCATTTTCGTGCCGGGCACGTCCTTTTATGTTTCCGGACAGGGAAGCCGCCATATCCGGATGAACTTTACCAATTCCGGGTTTCCGGATATTGAAAAAGGTGTCCGGATTTTGGGTGAAGAAATGAGGAAAATGATGGCGGAAACCGGTTCCCCTGTTACCTGTTGAACTTCAGCGGGCACTGAACCTGCCCCATCTTATAACGCAGAATTTCCGTAAGCTTTCAAATTTCAAACGGGACGCGGAAGTCGCAGCCATTCCTGAAGTTGGAGCAACCCCAGGCTGTTTTGCCTTTCAGGATCTTTCCCGATCCGCATTTGGGACAAACAGTTTCGGGGCTGACCTCCGGCAGGAGCCGGATGACCTGGCTGTCGTCCAGGATCAGCCTGCCGTCTGTTTTCAGGTTCTCAACCAGAAAGCCTTTGATGGCCGGAGTTTTTCGTTTGAGCGCCAGCGTGCCGATTTGCTTTTCTGTGAGCTTTTTCCCGTGTACCATGAAGGGTATGGTAAAGCGGCATCCGCTTTTCCATCCGGAGCAGCCCCAGGCCGAATTCCCTTTGATCAGTTTCCCGGTTTTGCAGAGCGGACAACCGATTTCTTCTGTCAGGGCGGTTGCAGGCTGCTTTTCCTTTTTCTTTGGCACTTCCTGCGCCTTTGGTTCCGGTTTTGCTTCTTCCGTAATGGTAATCTCTTTATGGGGGGCGCTTTTTACCTGACCGACCACTTCGCTTACCATGACTTTCATCTCTTCCATGAAACGGGCGATCTCCAGTTCGCCCGATTCGATCTTCCGGAGCTTGCGTTCCCACTGTCCCGTGAGTTCGGCCGATTTCAGCAGCTCATTTTCGATGGTATTGATCAGATCAATGCCGGTAGGGGTGGCGACCAGCCGCTTGCGTTCCTTGCGGATATACCTCCGCCTGGAAAGGGTTTCAATGATATTGGCCCGGGTTGAAGGCCGGCCGATCCCGTTTTCCTTCATCAGTTGCCGCAGTTCCTCATCCTCCATATTTTTCCCGGCCGTTTCCATGGCTCTCAGCAAGGTCGCCTCGGTATAATAAGGCGGTGGCTGGGTCCGCTTTTCCTGCAGGTCGGGCTCATGAGGCCCGTGTTCTCCGGTTGTGAATTCCGGCAGCAGTTTTTCTTCCTCAGTTTCTTCCTTCTGCTCATTTTGAAAAATCACCCGCCACCCCGGTTTCAGGATCTGCTTGCCGGTGGCTTTGAACGGATGTTTTCCGATTTTTGCTTCCACGGTGGTGTTGGCTGCCTCACAATCGGGGTAGAAAACGGCGATAAACCGCTTTGCAACCAGATCGAAGATCTTCCGCTCCGTATCGGTCAGGTCGGCCCGGTGCACCCCCGTGGGAATAATGGCATGGTGATCGGTGATCTTCTGATTGTCGAAGACTTTTTTGGATTTCCGGAGTTTGCTTTTTTTCAGTAATGGTTCCGTAAATGGTTCATATCCTTTCATGCCTTTCAGGATGCCGGGCACCTTTTTGTAGATGTCGTCCGACAGAAAGGTGGTATCGACACGCGGGTAGGTGGTCACTTTCTTTTCATACAGCGACTGGATGTTTTTCAGGGTGTCGTCTGCGCTCAGGCTGAATTTTTTGTTGCATTCCACCTGCAAAGAGGTCAGGTCGAAAAGCCGCGGCGGATGTTCGTCGCTGTTTTTGGTTTCAATCTTTCCCACGTGCAGGTCAACGCCTCTGATCTCATCCAGTACTGACGAAGCTTCTTCAACGCTCTTGTAGCGCCCGCTGACCGACGAGAAAACAGTACCCCGGTAGTTTGTTTTAAGTTCCCAGAACGGTTCGGGCTTAAAATCCTCAATTTCCTTTTGCCGCGTGACGATCAGCGCCAGGGTAGGGGTCTGTACCCTCCCGATCGAGAGGACCTGCTTATTTTGCCCGTATTTCAGGGTATAGAGCCGGGTGGCATTCATGCCCAGCAGCCAGTCGCCGATGGCCCTGGCGCTGCCTGCTTCATAGAGCTTGTCGAATTCTTCGGCTTTCATGAGCTTGCTGAAGCCTTCGCGAAGCGCTTCCTCGGTGAGCGATGAGATCCAGAGTCGCTTTACCGGAGCCTTGTTGCCCGCTTTGGCCAACACCCAACGCTGGATCAGTTCTCCTTCCTGTCCGGCGTCACCGCAGTTGATGATCTCGTCGGCCTCGCGGATCAGCTTTTCAAGAATTCCAAATTGCTTCTTGACCCCTTCGTCTTCAATGACCTTAATGCCAAAGCGGGCGGGGATCATCGGGAGTGTCCTCAGGTCCCAGTACTTCCATTTTTCGGTATAATCGTTGGGTTCCTTCAGCGTACATAAATGTCCGAATGTCCAGCTCACCTGATAGCCATTCCCCTCAAAATAACCGTCTTTGCGGCTCTTTGCTCCTACTATGACAGCAATTTCTCTGGCTACACTTGGTTTTTCTGCGATACAAAGCTTCATTCAGAAATAAATAAAGCGTAAAAGTAATGAAAATGGCGGAGGAGTACCCCTGTTTGTTTGGTGGTATGGAAGCATCGCGGGCGCGGTTATACCAGCCTGATGCCATCCTTTTCTATATTGATCAGACGTTGTTTGTAGAGTGAACCGATGGCTTTTTTGAAGTTCTTCTTGCTGATCCTGAATTGTTGAACAATGACATCCGGATCGCTTTTGTCGTTGAAGGGCAGGAAGCCCTTCGCTTCTTTCAACTGGTTGAGAATCTGCTTTGAAATAGGATCTATTTTTTCATATCCCGGTTTATCCAGGCGAAGATCGATCTTGTCGTCTTCCCGAACCTGTTTGATATATCCTTTCAGCTTTTCGCCCGGGCGGAGCGGCTGAAACACTTCGTTGTGATACAGGATCCCCCAATGGCTGTTATCGACTATCGCTTTGTACCCCAATTCTGTTTTGCCTGCGACGATCAGATCCACTTCTTCGCCGGCTTCATAATCGACCGGAACGTTCCCCAGACATTTATCAAGCTTTGAGGTTGCTGCAATACGCTGACTTTCATGATCGAGGTACACGTATACCAGGTATGATTTTCCCTTTTCCATTTTTTCCTGCTGTTCGCGGAATGGAACCAGCAAATCCTTGGGAAGTCCCCAGTCAAGGAAAGCGCCCACACCGGCTATTTCCACAACTTTTAACATCGCGAATTCACCTGCCATCACAAAAGGTTTTTCGGTTGTGGCCACCAGCCGGTCTTCTGAGTCCAGGTATATGAAAACTTCCAGACGGTCGCCCGGCTGGGCGTTTTCGGGGACATAGCGTTTGGGGAGAAGGATTTCACCATGTACTCCCCCGTCCAGATAAACTCCAAATTCTACCGTTTTAACGACTTCCAGTTCATTGAGTGTGCCAATTGATGCCATAGGATTTGTATGTTGTCGGTTGCGCAAAGGTATGGCTTCACTATGAATTTAGAAGCGTTTATTTTCTGTTTTTTGAGATGATAAACCTGTCCGGGAAGAAAAAGGTTTATTTTTGTCGGAATAAGTGCGGGGAAGACACAAGACACAAGACACAAGAGATAACAAGTATACAGGATAACCAGCAAGATGAGACAAATGGAGAATATCAACGCAGGTTTTTTGGGGGCAGGAGGTATTGCACGGTCGCACGCCTTTGCCTTGCAGGCGCTAAAGTATTATTATGACCAGGCGCCGGCAGTCATTTTCGAATCGGTTTGTTCAGCGACAGCACAGAAAAGGGAGAAATTTGCCGGACAATTCGGATTTGCCAAAGCAGAGACAGAAGATCAGTTTTTCCGGAATGAAAACATCAATACGGTATTTATTCTGGGGCCGAATCAGGTTCATTATGAGCATCTGGAGCGGGCGCTGAAAATGCCCGGAGTCAGGTTTATTTATCTTGAGAAACCTGTTTGTGCTTCATTTGAAGAGGAACAGGCTATGTGGAAACTCCTGGACACAATCCGGGCCGGCGTGAAGGTGCAGGTCGGATTTCAGTTTTTGCAGTCAACGGCGGTACGGGAAGCCTTGAGTTTCTGGAAAACAGGCGTACTGGGAAAACCAATTCATTTTGATCTGAAGTATTACCACAGCGACTATCTGCAGTTGCCGTACCGTGAAAAGCGAAAGACCCGCCTGGCCCCCGCGCCTGAGGGAGGAGCGATGGCCGATCTGGGCTCACACGGGATAAGTCTGTTACTGGCGTTCTTCGGATCACGACTCCAAATCGTCCACGCGATGCAGAGCGGGCATTTTGACGATGTCCCGGACAGTTCCGACCTTTTTAGTTCGATTACGCTGAAAGATCTCAATAGCTGCGCAGCAGGGCATCTTTCTGCCAGCCGGATCAGTTCCGGAACCGGTGACCTTGTCGATCTGGAGATCTATGCCGGCAGGGGTGCCCTCCGGTATTCCACCCGCACTCCGGATTCATTCCGGTTCTATCTGGAAGAAACGGGACAATGGGTTACCCGGCACGTCGGAAGCAACTACAGGCCGGTTGGCAGTTTCCCTTCGGGCCATGTTTCTCCCGGTTGGTTAAGGGCGTTGGTTCATGCGCATTATCTTTTTCTTGGAGGTGCAGATGAAAAAGCGTTTATTCCTGACCTGAAGCACGGGCTTGAGGTTCAGCGGCTGGTGAGGGAGACGGCTGCTCATCTGGCAGTTTACAGAAATCAGGGACACGGGGATGGAGCGAAGTAGCGGAATATTATTACATATCAGTTCTTTGCCGAACAGATTTGGGATCGGAACAATGGGGCAGGAGGCCTGTGACTTTATCGATTTTCTGCATGAATCCAGGCAGAAGCTTTGGCAAATTCTGCCTCTGGGACCAACGGGCTACGGGAATTCACCGTATCAGTCGTTCTCTGTATTCGCGGGGAATACCCTGTTGATCAGCCTGGTAAAACTGGTTGAAGAGGGATTGATCAAGGAGGAAGATCTGCTCGAAATGCCTGAGTTACCGGCCGGGAAGGTTGAATATGACCTCGTGTTAAAAGGGAAATCCATTTTGCTGAAAAAGGCATATGCCGTATTTATTAAACAATACGATCACTGGAAACAGTCGTACCTCGCGTTTTTAGATGAACACGCCTGGTGGCTCAACGATTATTGTCTGTTTCAGGCGATTAAAGACGAAGATGGAACGCATCGCTGGAATGAGTGGGAAGGAAAGCTGAAACACCGTGACAAACAGGCCCTGTATGCTGCGAATCATAGGTATCGCGAAGGAATTGATTTTCACCGGTTCGTCCAATTTATCTTTTTCAGACAGTGGTTTCAGTTAAAACAGTACGCCAATGGGAAAGGGGTCCGGATCATGGGTGACCTGCCCTTGTACATTTCATTGGATAGTTCCGATGTTTGGGCTAATCCTGATATTTTCATGCTTGATGACGAAGGTAACATGAAATTTTCGGCCGGAGTGCCGCCCGATTATTTCAGCGGGAATGGTCAGCTTTGGGGATGCCCGGTCTATGACTGGAACCGTCTGGCTCAACGTGGCTATGACTGGTGGATTGCCCGTTTCCACTTCAACCTGCGCCTGTTTGACCTTGTGCGGATTGATCATTTCAGGGGATTGGAGTCATTCTGGTCTATTCCAGCGGACGAAACCACCGCAGTTAACGGTGAATGGGTTCCGGCCAGGGGAGCAGAACTGCTTAGCCTCCTGAAAGGTCAGGTGGGCGAGTTGCCGCTGATTGCTGAAGATCTGGGAGTAATTACCCCTGAAGTGGAAAAACTCAGGGAAGATTTTGATCTGCCGGGGATGAAAGTGCTGCAGTTTGCGTTTGGCAGCGATGAAACCAACCCGTATCTCCCGCACAATTATCACCCAAACTTCGTAGTGTATACCGGGACACATGACAACGAAACAACGATTGGCTGGCTGAAAAATGCTTCAAAAAAGGAACGCAAAAATCTGAAAAAGTACTTTGCCGGCGGATGGAGAAACATGCATCTGCGGTTGGTGGAGTCAGCCTGGGCTTCAGTGGCCCGCATCGCTGTCATGCCGATGCAGGATCTGCTGGAACTTGACAACCGGGGACGGATGAATACCCCCGGGACCACAGGCGGCAACTGGGAATGGCGTTTTGACTGGAGGATGCTGAAGCGCAGCCGGAAGGACTTTCTCAAAGAGCTCACGGAAAAATACAATCGTGCAGCGGGTAGCAAGGCGTGACTTGTGACTCCTGACGCGCTACTCAATGAACCGTTCAAGGGCTTCCATGAAAAGCACGGGCTGTTCCGCATGAAGCCAGTGACCGGCCCGGGGAATAATTTTGATCTGAGCGTCCGGATAGATTTTCCGGATCAGCGTGAAATCCTCTTCCTGAATATACGCTGAGAGCTCTCCCTTGATAAATAAAACAGGATAATTTAAGATCGGGATCCGGTCGGTGAAATCCCTTTCGCTGACACCGCTGACGATTTCATCGAGGGAATCGTTCAATGCTTCTGTATTGATCCGGCATCTGAATTGCCTGGTCTCTTTGTCGCGATACATACTTTTCAGCAGAAATTGGACCAATTCGTTACTGTCCAGTTTGACAGTCAGGAAATTACTGATATCGTCGCGACTTTTAAACTGATTGCAGTTATTCTGAACCTCCATGAGTGTTTGAAGGATATACTGATGCTGGTAATATTGGCTGTTCTCCTCCGGGAGAGAATAGTCTTTCGGAGTAATATCGACCACGACCAGCTTTTCGGTCAGCTCGGGGTAGTCGGCGGCAAATGCCATGGATGTTTTGCCACCCATGCTATGACCAATAACAACGGCTTTGGTCAGCTTGTGCCTGTCAAAAAATTCTGCCAGATCTTCTTTCATGGCTTCATAGCTGTGTACCGTGCTTTTGGGTGAACGTCCGTGATTCCGCTGATCAATAAGGTAAACATGATGGTTCACTCCAAGTTTCTTTCCAACCGTGAGCCAATTGTCGGACGAACCATAAAGACCATGAACAATGACAATGTTCTTTCCTTCTTTTCCTTCTTCCCTGAAAAATAGTTCCAAGACATCAGATATTAAATGTTAGACGCAAGAACAAATCGGATCTTCAGATTTTCGGATTTTCAGACATTCAGATATTTGGACATTTGGTAAAGCGAGTATCTGAGAATCCGGTAATCTGACAATCTGAAAATCTCACTTTACGGTTTGATGCATTCCAGGTATTCCTGTATGGCGTGACGCAGACCTAAATAAAGTGCGTCTGCGATCAGCGCGTGACCGATGGAAACCTCTTCAATGGTTGGGATCATATCGATCAGGTACTTTAGGTTCCTGAGATTCAGATCATGCCCGGCGTTAATCTCCAGCCCCAGTTTTCCTGCCAGCTTTGCCGCTTCTGCAAACGGTGCAACCGCTTTTTCCGGGTTGACCGTGTAATCGCGTGCATAGGGTTCCGTATATAATTCTATCCGGTTTGTTCCGGTCTCGAAGGCACCTTCAACCATTTTCAGATCAGCATCAACAAAGATCGATGTGCGTATCCCGTAAGATTGTAAATGGGTTACGACGTCGGTTAAAAAGGCCTTGTGTTGAATGGTATCCCAGCCATGATCGGAGGTTAGCTGACCCGGTACGTCGGGAACCAGGGTAACCTGGTCGGCGCGAACGTCTGTCACTAAATTCAAAAAACGATCATCCGGATAACCTTCTATATTTAACTCGGTGGTTATGTGCGGCTTAATGTCATACACATCCTGTAGCCGGATGTGTCTCTCATCAGGGCGCGGGTGCACGGTAATACCTTGTGCACCAAATTTTTGACAACTGATTGCCGCGTCTGTCACGCTGGGAACTGAACCTCCCCTTGAGTTTCGCAGTGTTGCTATTTTATTTATATTTACACTAAGTCTGGTCATAGTAGAAGAAATAGGGCTGCAAGTTACGATTTTAGTATTGAAACCATGATGGCGGTAGTTCAATTTTTGAGGAGAAGATTGTAAAAATAAGAAAGAACATATTGAATGCAGGTATTGGCACTTTCATTTAAAAGTGTGAGATTTGCCTGGAAATTCAAACGAACGAAGTTAAATCTAAAAAGATAAATTTTGCTGGCAAAAGATCTCATATCAGAAGTAATACCTTCTTTGAGGCTGAACGACAGGGGTCAAAAGGCATTGAACTGGATGGAAATTTTCCGTATCTCTCATCTTCCGGTGGTGGATGATCATGAGTATATTGGTTTGATCTCTGATAAATCAATTTATGATCTCAACCTGACGGATAAAACGATGGACGACTGCCGGGAATATATGCTTCAGCCTAAAGTTTTGACGGAACAGCATATTTACGAAATTGTTTCTTTGATCTCCGAATGGAAGATCAGCGTAGTTCCTGTGTTGGACTTCAAACGTCATTATAAAGGTGTCATCACGGTTTTCGATGTGGCGCAGCATTTTGCCGATCTTGTTGCTGTGAAGGAACCAGGTGGTGTAATTGTCCTGGAGTTAAACCCAATGGATTATTCACTGGCGCAGATTACGCGAATTGTGGAAGATAATGATGCGAAAATTTTAAGTTTGTATGTGTCGAGGTATCATGATTCGACCGTGATCAAGGTAACTTTAAAGGTCAACGTCATCGATCTGTCACCAATCATTCAAACGCTGGTACGTTTTGATTACACCATCAGCGCGGTATTCATGGACGATTCGAAATTGAAAGATTTGTACGGTGATCGTTTTGACCAGCTCATGCGATACATGAATATGTAATTTCAGAATAATTTCAGGATATGATGATTGCGATCTTTGGTCTTACCGTTGACCCTGCTTTTTCATCCGACATGAACAGGTTTTTTTCTTTACTCGAACAGCGGGGAGTGAAGTCGTATATTTACAAGCCGTTTTATGATCTGATCCTGTCAGATGACCGTATCAATCCCGATATGGTGGCTGGGGTGTTTACAACAGGTTCAGACCTTCCCGAATCCGTGCAGTACCTTTTCAGTATTGGTGGGGACGGGACTTTTTTGAAGTCCATCCTGACGCTAAGGTACAGGTCCATCCCTGTTATAGGCATCAATTCAGGACGCCTGGGATTTCTTTCGGCCATTTCACGCGAAGACATGGAGTGGGCAATTGATGATGTGCTGAATAAGGAGTATGTGACTGAAGAACGGACTCTTCTGGAGGTCGGTTGCTCATCGGACTTGTTTGGTGATTTTAACTATGTCATGAATGAAATAACGGTCACCAAGATGGATAGTTCGTCGATGATCAACGTCCATATGTATCTGAACGAAAGGTACGTGACCACCTATTGGGCCGATGGCCTGATCATTTCCACACCTACAGGCTCTACTGCTTATTCATTAAGTGTGGGTGGTCCGATCCTGACCCCCGACTCGGCCGATATCGTCATTACTCCTATTGCACCGCATAATCTGACCATGCGCCCGATTGTCATTCCCGATCACAACAGGCTGACCCTCCGCGTGGAAGGAAGAGGGCAGCAATTCCTGGCTTCACTGGATTCCCGGTCCAAAGCACTGAATTTCCCGGGCGAAATCCACATCCGGAAAGCCGATTTCCGGGTGAAGACCATCAAACTCAGGGAGCATGATTTTTTTAATACCTTACGAAATAAACTCATGTGGGGCACTGACCGGAGAAATTAAATCACTCTGACTTAACAATTTTTAACCACTATTTGGCTTTTATAATACGCATCGGGCATGATGTTTTGAGAATTATATTACTTTTGTACCACCTGACAGGTGTTATGTAAATTAAATTGATTGATGACTTTAAAAGACAAAATTACTACGGGTAAGTTACCTCAGCACGTTGCAATTATTATGGATGGTAATGGCCGGTGGGCGGAATGTCATGGAAGTGCCAGAATTACAGGGCATGAACATGGTGTGGAGGCAGTGAAATCGACGGTGGAAGGGGCCTGTGAGGTCGGTATTAAATACCTGACATTATATGCGTTTTCAACCGAAAACTGGTCCCGTCCCAAGGATGAAATAGATGCTTTAATGAATTTATTGGTACAGGCCATCAACGATGAAACACATAAACTCAAGGAGCAAAACATCACTTTACGGGTGATCGGCGATTTTTCAAGCCTTCCCTCCGAGGTTCAGGAAAGCCTGGTTTGGTCGGTGAACGAGCTGAAGGATTGCACAGGGCTGACCGCTGTCCTTGCGTTGAGTTACAGCGCCAGATGGGAAATTACAGAGGCTGTCAAAAAAATTGCCCTCGATGTCAGAAATGGCCATCTCAAGGTTGAAGATATTCAAAAAGAGCTTGTCGTACAATACCTGACCACCAACGGGATTCCCGATCCGGAATTATTGATTCGCACCAGTGGTGAACGCCGGTTAAGCAATTTTCTGCTTTGGCAGATTGCTTACTCTGAGCTATATTTCACTCCTGTATTTTGGCCTGATTTCAGAAAAGAACACCTCTTCGAGGCCATATGCGATTACCAGAACAGAGAAAGAAGGTTTGGGAAAACCGGTCAACAATTAGTGAGCTAATCAAATTACAGAAATGCGAAGCCTGAAAATTTTCTTTGTATTATTGGTTATGAGCATGTGTTCCTTTGCTCAGGAAGATGAAGGGAAGAATTTTTCAATTAATTATTCCAACGCACAAAAATATACGATTGCCGGTATCGAGATCCTGGGGATCCGGTATCTTGATACCGATGTCCTGATCCAAATATCGGGACTCAGCATAGGGGATGAGATCACTGTTCCCGGAGATGAAATTTCTGACGCTGTCAAAAAATTATGGGGACATCAGATGTTTTCGGATGTCAAGATCGAAGCTGCTAAAATTGTTGGAGATCAGATTTGGCTGAACATTTATTTGCAGGAAAGACCACGCCTGGCCGACGTAAATTTCTTTGGGGTATCAAAATCGGAGAAAGACGATATCACGGAAAAGGTTCTTATGCTGAAAGGAAGCCAGGTCACTGATAACCAGTTGAACAACGCGGAGCGCATCATCAAGAACATTTTTCACGAAAAAGGTTATTTGAATACGGAAGTCAATATCGTCCAAAGAGACGATACGACGCAGAATAATTATGTGATTCTGGATATTCACGTGGATAAAAAGGAAAAAATAAAAGTCGATGAAATAGAATTTCACGGCATTGGGAATCTGAGTGCCGCTGTCTTGAACCGGGCCATGAAAAAGACAAATGCCCGGAAACTCAAAAACTTTTTCCAGACCAAAAAATTCCTTGAGGAAAAGTATACGGAAGATAAGGGCAATATTATCAGCAAGTATAATGAACGGGGGTACCGTGATGCTACGATTGTAGCCGATACGGTCGCTCCATTGTCGAATAACCGTGTTAAACTTGACATTTGGATTGATGAAGGGAGCAAATATTATTTCGGGGATGTGAAATGGATGGGAAATACGGTTTATCCCTCCGAGTACCTCATGGCGGTGTCCGGAATAAAAAAAGGTGATGTGTTTGACCAGAAGATGCTCGATAAGCGGTTAACCACAGACGATGATGCCGTCAGTAATCTTTACCTGAATAATGGCTACCTTTTCTTTAATCTGGAACCGGTGGAGTCGAGCATCCATAATGATACGATCGATTTTGAAATGCGTATTTATGAAGGGAATCAGGCTACCATCGATAAAGTCATCATCGAGGGCAATACCAAAACCCATGAACACGTGGCCCGCCGTGAGCTGCGCACCTATCCCGGCGATTTGTTCAGTAAAGAAGCGATTATCCGTTCTGTCCGTGAATTGTCGCAACTGGGCCACTTCGATCCCGAGGCCATCAACCCGGTGCCGGTACCTCATCCCGAAGACGGGACCGTTGACATCAAGTACGAGCTTCAGGAAAAGTCGAACGACCAGATCGAGCTATCCGGCGGCTGGGGTGCGAGAATGTTCGTTGGCACCCTCGGGTTGCGCTTTTCCAATTTCTCGGTGAGAAATATCTTTAACAAGGAAGCCTGGCGGCCTTTGCCGACCGGTGATGGCCAAACTCTGAGCTTACGTGCTCAGACAAGCGGTAAGTTTTATCAGTCTTACAGCCTTTCTTTTATCGAACCATGGTTGGGCGGGAAAAAACCGAATTCGCTTTCTGTCTCCTTCTCTCATTCCAAAGTAAACTATTCTGCAAACAGCTATTATAACCGTGGCGGTTACAGTCCTTACGGTTATGGAGGATACGGTTATGGCTATGGTTATGGCTATGGTTATGGCTACGACCCTTATAGCTATGGCGGATACTATGATCAGGGTTTATACGACGATAATACCGAAGACGACCAGATCCAGGTCACATCGGCAATTGCCCTGGGCTACGGATACCGCTTATCCTGGCCTGACGACTACTTCACCATGTATCACGAAGTTTCCTGGGAGCATTACAAGCTCCAAAACATGTCGAGCTACTATTATTTTCTCAATGACGATACCGGCGAAGGGGACGGGCAATTTAACAACCTGAGCTTTAAGACTGTTTTTGGACGGAATTCGGTCGATAATCCGTTGTATTCGCGAAGAGGATCTGAATTTTCATTGTCCGTGCAATCAACGATTCCTTTTTCTTTGCTGAATGGCAAGGATTATGGGTCGGAGAAAATGTCCAGCCAGGAACGTTACAAGTGGATCGAGTATCACAAATGGAATTTCAAGGGAGACTGGTATACACCCCTCTCCAAAAATACGAACCTGGTTTTGCATACGAAATTCGAGTATGGCTTTCTGGGTTACTTTAACAAAGATGTCAGGTCACCCTTTCAGCGGTTTAGGGTCGGGGGATCCGGTATGTCGGGTTATAACTTATATGGTGCCGATATTATTTCGTTGCGCGGTTACCAGGATTACAGCCTGAGTCCGACCACCGGGTCGAACCTGTATGACAAACTTTCGGTTGAATTGCGCTACCCGGTTACTCTGAAACCGTCGGCAACAATCTATGTGCTTAGTTTTATGGATGCGGGTAATGCGTGGATGGACTTCCAGGACTTTGATCCTTTTGATCTGAAGCGGGCTGCCGGAGTGGGAGTACGTATTTTTCTGCCTATGTTCGGTTTAATGGGTATTGACTGGGGTTATGGATTTGATAAGGTGGCCGGAGATTCGTCGGTAGGGGGAAGTCAGTTCCACTTTGTGATCGGACAGCAATTCTGATCTGAATATCTTTGGCCTGGTATTTGTTTTATAACTATCTGTTTGATAAAAAACATTCACATGAAAAAGATACTGTTCATCGCCGTTTTTTTTATTGCTGCAGGCGCAGCAACGGCTCAGAAGTATGCATACGTGGATATGGAATATATTCTCAATAACATCCCTGCGTATGCAGAAGCCCAGGAACGTTTGAAACAGATTTCCGACCAATATCAAAAGGAACTGGAGAACCAACGGGGTGAGATCGAAAAAATGTACAGCGCGTATCAGAACGAGTCAGGGAGGTTGCCTTCCGAGACGAAGCGCAAACGCGAAGATGCAATTATTGCTGCCGAAAAGGAGTACAAGGAGTTGCAAAGGCAGTATTTCGGGCCGGAAGGGACACTTTCCAAGAAGCAGGAAGAGATCGTTAAGCCAATACAGGATCAGGTTATTAAGACTGTTCAGAATCTGGCAACTGCCGGCGGATATGCCGTTATTTTTGACAGGGCCGCCGGAGCAGGCATGATTTATGCCAATCCTCAATTTGACGTGAGCGATCAGGTTCTTCAAAAACTTGGTTATAAAAAATAATCGATTATATTTGTGATCAAAAATTTAAAAATCAGTAAAAAATCATGAAACAAGTTTTAAAAATCTGTCTGATAGTGATCATACTGTTTTCGGCGGGGGCGGTAGGCGCACAGACCTTAAAGTTTGCCCATATTGATTCGCAGGCTTTGATTGAAGCGATGCCTGAAACAGCGGCTGCACGAAAATCGATCGAGGAACAAACGACCGGACTCGAAAAACAATTAGCTGATCTCCAAAAGGAATTCCAAACGAAATTGGCTGATTTCCAGCAAAAATCAGATTCGTTGACCGATCTTGTTCGTCAGGCAAAGGAAGAGGATTTGCAGGGACTTAGTCAGAGAATTCAAACATTCAATAACAATGCCTCACAAAAACTGCAGCAAAAACAGGCTGAATTAATGCAACCTATTTTTGATAAAGCAAAAAGTACAATTGAAGACGTAGCTAAAACACAAGGTGTGATTTATGTTTTTGACAGTCAGAACGTGCTTTACAAGTCTGCTGCAAGTGTTGATCTGTTGCCCCTGGTGAAAACCAAACTGGGGATTAAATAGGAAATTACTTGTTGCTCCTGCAAAAGCAGGAACCCTGCCTCCAATGAGATTCCTGCTTCGGCAGGAACGGGTATAGATGCAGTAATCCGTATAAAATATCATAGCGAAAGCCATCTGTTCCGGATGGTTTTTTCTGTTTTGTAGATCATCTGCGTATGGAAAAGGAATATTATCCGATCGGGGTGTTCGATTCAGGATACGGCGGTCTGACCGTTCTCAGAGAATTGATGAAATACCTTCCGGAAAAGGATTTTATTTATTTGGGTGACAATGCCCGCACACCTTATGGGACACGCTCTTTTGATGTCGTATATGCTTACACGTTGCAGGCGGTTAAAAAGCTTTTTGACCTGGGATGCCACCTGGTGATCCTGGCTTGTAATACAGCTTCTGCAAAAGCATTAAGAAATATTCAGCAAAAGGATCTGCCGGTGATCGCTCCTGCAAAGCGGGTATTGGGAGTAATCAGACCAAGTGTCGAATATGCTGCGAAAGTGACCAGGAACGGACACGTGGGGGTGTTAGCGACGTCAGGTACGGTGGCGTCACAATCTTATCCGATCGAACTTGAAAAATGGTCAGGTGGTAAAGTAAAGGTTACTACTCAGCAAGCCTGTCCGATGTGGGTACCTATTGTGGAGAACAATGAAATCGGTACCCCTGGTGCTGATTATTTCATTCAGGCAGATCTGCAAAAACTTTTCATGAAAGATCCTGATATTGACAGTCTGATCCTGGGGTGTACCCATTATCCGTTGTTGTCCGACAGCATCAGGAAATACCTGCCGGGTAAGCAGGTCCGGGTGATCGGACAGGGAAGGATTATCGCGGAAAAACTGGTTGATTATTTGAA
>CAZOYZ010000008.1:24098-34763 GCA_964584045.1 uncultured Prolixibacteraceae bacterium
TCCGGGTGATCGGACAGGGAAGGATTATCGCGGAAAAACTGGTTGATTATTTGAAAAGGCATCCTGAAATCAACGCAAAGTGTTCAAAAGGAGGCATTATTCACTATTATACCACCGAACAGGTCGAATTATTTGATGCTCAGGCCCGCCAGTTTATGGGCATCCCGGTGCGGTCGGAACGGATAACACTGGAATATTAGAATTCCGGTTTCCGGTCTCCCGTTTCCGGTTTCCTTGTTCCGGTTTCCGTTATAGCCATAGGTTTTCCGGATATTGACCCTGGTCGACCAGCCGGCGAATTTGAGCGGTCACAAAAGCCTTGTCGTCGGGGTAAGTGACGCCGAACCACGGAGAATCGGCGTGCAGGACTTTGGTTTGAACAGTACCTGACCGAATGAGATTAAAAATGACGGTGGGGATGAAGAACTCTGACTTTGGAACGTTTATTTTTTCGTCGAGAAATGATTTAAACTGGGTTTCCAGATGGGCAGATAATGAAGGATGGAATCCCCAAAAGTTCAGGGAAACAGGCGAGTTTTCATCCAGCTTTGTTTTAATGCCTTCTTCCTTGTAAAAAATAGTGTCACCTTCACGGAAAACCTTTGTTCTTTCATTGATCCCGGTCAGATTACCAAACTGATCGGTTTCGCACACTCCCCTGGAAACAGTTCCAAAATCGGAAAGTGTGTTTTTTAACAGATAGCCTACCATCGCGTATGTTGCCGGAGAAATACCATTTTGGAAGAAACCTGCTATTTCACGGAATGCCTGCGCCCCGTAAAAATCGTCTGCATTGATCGCGGCAAAAGGTTCATGGATCACATCTTTGGCCATTAAAATTGCATGTCCGGTGCCCCAGGGTTTAATCCGGTCGGCCGGTAACTGATAGCCCTGAGGCAGATCATCCAACTCCTGACAGACATAACCCACCTCAATTTTTCCCTGAAGTTTTGACTCGAAACGCGACTTGAACTCGTCCGCGAAACTGCGCCTGATCACAAAAACGATCTTTCCAAAGCCAGTCCTGATCGCATCAAAAATGGAATATTCCAGGATTGTTTCCCCGCAGGGTCCTACAGGTTCTATTTGTTTTAGTCCCCCGTAACGGCTTCCCATTCCGGCTGCCAGGATGAGTAATGTTGGTTTCATGAAGAAAATAGGATTAAATGGTTTATTCCAGTCGTAAGTAATTAGTCGTAAGTCGTAAGGCTAGCTGCAGTCCGATTTCTTTAGTTTTTTATCTTTTATCTTTTATCTTGTGTCTTGATACTTATGTCTCATCTTTATACCAGCTTGCATACATGCTGTACGCCGTGGCAATCCGGTGAAGCTCACCATCCATCAGCTCTTTGCTGATACTTTTCATTTTCTTTGCCGGAATACCGGCGTAAACACTTCCTCCCTCCACCTTTGTACCTTTGGTGACCACCGACCCCGCAGCGATGATCGTGTCGCTCTCAATCTCGGCATCATCAAGGATGACGGCATTCATTCCGATCATGACATTATCGTGGATCGTGCACCCGTGAATGATGGCACCATGTGCGATAATCACATTGTCGCCGATGTTGGTCGGCGATTTTTTATAGGTACCGTGGACGATCGCCCCATCCTGAATGTTGGTGTTATTCCCTATTTTGATGGAATGAACGTCTCCGCGAAGAACCGCGTTAAACCAAATGCTGCAATTATCACCGATCTCCACATCTCCGATAATAGTCGCATTCTCAGCCAAAAAACATCCCTCTCCGATCTTTGGCGTCTTCCCCAGTAATGTTTTTATTAGAGCCATACCTGGTTTTTATTGTTGCTGCAAAGATAAAAAATCCCGGATGAAACGAGCCATAACAACAAGACCTTTTGTACCGGGAAATCATTATTATTTTAACGAATTCCGTACCGCCGGCTGTTAAAAAAGAAAGAGATTAATACATGGTTAATAAACGTGTTAATCGGTGAAAGCTCATAAAGATCATCTAAAATTAAGTCGTATTTTAGCGGACTCCCGGGAAGAAACTTATTTAAAATGTTTCCGGATTTATAAATTGTTATTTTTGGGCGTATTTTATCCGCCAGTAATTAATTTTTTTTAAATGAAAGATGCTAAAGTAATTGAACTTGAGGAGGTAGCCATCCGGTTTTCGGGTGATTCGGGAGATGGTATGCAGTTAACCGGCACTCTGTTCTCGGATGCTTCTGCTCTTTTTGGAAACGATATTTCCACCTTTCCGGATTATCCGTCCGAAATCCGGGCGCCACAGGGGACTGTTGGCGGAGTTTCGGGCTTCCAGGTTCAGCTTGGAAAGAAACAAATCAATACGCCGGGAGATTTTGCGCATGTGCTGGTGGCCATGAATCCGGCGGCCATGAAAGCAAATGCACGGTTTATGAACCCCGGAGGCACGATCATCTTTGACGTGGATGCTTTTCACGAGAAAAATCTTGAAAAAGCAGGTTTTAAAACAGATGATCCCTTTACAGAATGTCATTTGGAAGATTATATCAGGATTCCGGTACCGGTTACCAGTCTGACGCGGGAATGTCTCAAGGAATATGCGTTAGACAATAAATCGGTTCTGAGAAGCAAGAATATGTTCGCACTTGGCCTGGTGTGCTGGATGTTTGACCGGCCATTGGATTATATCGAGAATTATCTTCGAACAAAATTTGCGAAGAAGCCGCTAGTCGTTGAAAGTAATCTGGCTGTTTTACATGCCGGTTACAATTATGGCATGAATATGCAGCATATGACGCCCCAATACATCGTTCACCCGGCGGTCATAGAAAACGGTTTATACCGGAACATTAGCGGTAATCAGGCCACGGCATACGGCTTCCTGGCAGCTGCCGAAAAAGCAGGATTGGAGCTGTTCCTGGGTTCCTATCCGATCACACCGGCGACGGATGTTTTGATTACACTGGCGGAAAGGCGGGATTTAGGCGTAAAAACATTTCAGGCAGAAGATGAGATCGCAGGTATCTGCTCAGCGATTGGAGCTGCCTTTGCGGGCGACCTGGCTGTTACGTCCACTTCGGGACCAGGGTTCGCTTTGAAATCGGAGGCCCTGGGGCTGGCGGTCATGGCAGAGTTGCCTTTGGTTGTCGTGAATGTTCAGCGCGGAGGACCCTCTACCGGTTTGCCAACCAAAACCGAACAGTCAGATTTACTTCAGGCTCTGTATGGCCGTAATGGTGAAAGTCCGCTGGTCGTTTTGGCAGCAAGTACTCCTTCCGATTGTTTTTATTATGCTTATCTGGCGGCTAAAATTGCGCTCGAACGGATGCTCCCGGTTGTGCTGCTTACCGATGGTTTTTTGGGTAACGGCAGTGAGCCCTGGCGTATTCCCGGCATGAACGAACTTCCGGATATTACCCCGAGGTTTGCTGAAGATCAGGGAACCTTTCAGGCGTATTCCCGGGATCCGGAAACCTGTGTTCGTGAGTGGGCCGTTCCCGGGCGTGACGGTTTTCAGCATCTTATCGGCGGGCTGGAGAAAAATATAAAAGGTTCGGTCAGTCATGATCCTGCCGTTCATTCCCAAAATACAGTTTACAGGGCGGAAAAAGTAGAACGGGTTGTTGATATGCTTCCCGAACTGGAAGTATGCGGTGAGGAAACCGGAGACCTGCTTGTTGTAAGCTGGGGAGGAACATACGGGCATACGTTAAGTGCAGTCAGGGAAATGAGGGGAGAAGGGAAAAAGGTGAGCCTTGCTCATTTTAATTTTATCAGACCGTTGCCAAAAAACACGAAGGAAGTTTTCAATAACTTTAAGAAGATCGTGATATGCGAATTAAATATGGGACAATTTGCAGCTTACCTGCGCGATAAGGTACCCGGATTTGAGTACCGCCAGGTGAATAAGGTCAGCGGACTGCCGTTCACTGTAATTGAGCTGAAAAAGAGTTTTGACAAATTGCTGGAGGAATAGATCATGTCTGAATATCAGTATACTGCAAAAGACTTCAAAAGCGATAATGAAGTGCGTTGGTGCCCGGGTTGCGGGGATTATGCCATTATGAATGCGGTGCAGCGCACCATGGCCGAACTGGGAGTGCCCCATGAAAAGTTTGCCGTTATTTCCGGAATCGGCTGTTCTTCGCGCTTTCCTTATTATATGAGCACCTTTGGTTTTCACTCTATTCATGGTCGGGCTGCTGCCATTGCTTCGGGTGTGAAAGTTGCCAATCCTGACCTGAACGTCTGGGTAATCACCGGCGACGGGGATGCGCTTGCCATCGGGGGAAACCATTTTATCCATCTGGTCAGGCGTAACATCGATCTGAACGTGATCTTATTCAATAACAAAATATACGGACTCACCAAAGGTCAGTATTCTCCGACATCCAACAGGGGTGCCATCACCAAAACCTCGCCCTTTGGCACCATAGAGGACCCTTTTGTTCCCGGTCTCCTGGTTTTGGGGGCGAGAGGTAAGTTTTTCGCCCGGGCGGTCGACAGTAACGTAAAGCACACACAGGAAGTCCTTGAACTGGCAGCAAGGCATAAAGGTACCTCGGTTGTTGAGGTTCTCCAAAACTGTGTCATTTTCAATGACGGCGCTCATGATGAAATTACCAATCCCAAATACCGGGCCGAGCGGCAACTGTTCCTCGAACATGGTAAGCCGATGATTTTCGGGAATGAAAATGACAAAGGTCTTGTCTTCGAAAACGGGCGTTTAAAAGTGGTCACTGTCGGTAAAGATGGTTACCGGATGGAAGATATCCTGATACACGATTCAAAGAATCCGGATCCCATGCTTCATATGGCCCTGATCAATATGGCACTGCCTGACTTTCCTGTCGCTATGGGCGTGGTGCGTAATGTCGATGCGCCGGTTTACGACGAGGAGATGGTCAGGCAGATCGATTCTGTGAAAGCAAGGCGCCGTTTTTCAAATGTGGAAGAATTGTTACGATCCGGGAATACGTGGGAAGTAAGCGAACCTGCTGTGGATCCTGTTCCTTTTTTTGCAACCAGATGCAAGATTAACGGATATCAGGAAGACTATGGATGATCTGGAAAACATCGCGCTTTCTTCCATCTACAAATATAAAAAGAGCGACCGGGATATCTTTGAAGAGCTGATGCCTTTCAAGGTCAGGGAAGTTTTGCTGGTCGCCACCCTGTATGACAATTATTCGATGGTACGGGAAGGTCTGTTTTCAGATCAGATCTACGGCGAATTTCTGCAGCTTAACCTATATTCCTATCCCCGTTTTACCGGCGTTAATTCGGAGGCTGATGCGCTGAAAATGATGAAGGAGCGGAACTTTGACCTGGTGATCATCATGGCCGGCGTTGACAAGAAAGCTCCTGTGAAAATGGCCGATTCCATTTATTACCGGGATAAGAATATCCCGATATTGGTTTTGGTGAACAATAATGGAGATCTCAGGTTTTTTCAGGAGGAAGCGCCCCGGTTTTCATCCATCGACCGTGTCTTTGTCTGGAACGGCGACCCAAGCATCTTCCTGTCCATGGTGAAATACATCGAAGACAAGAAAAACATTGAAGCAGACACCAAAAACGGGAATGTACGGATGATCTTGCTGGTTGAAGATTCCATCCAGTATTATTCACGCTATCTGCCGGTGTTGTACACCAGCATCATGACCCAGACCCAGAACCTTACGCAGGAAGAATCGGACGACGAATTTCACATGATCTTAAAAATGAGGGCCAGGCCCAAGGTGATCCTGGTCAGCAGATATGAGGATGCATTGAAGATGATCAAGCGGTACAAGAATTATTTACTGACGGTCATTTCGGATGTACGGTTCCAGAACCGGGGTATCGACGATGAGGAAGCCGGGATCAAACTGTTAAAACAGGTCAAGCAGATCCTGAATTTCACCATTCCGCTCCTCCTTCAGAGCCATGATGTCCGCAACGCGGCTCGCGCCGAAGAAATAGAAGCCGATTTTATCAATAAAAATTCAGAGAGCCTCTCGCTCGATATCCATAATTTCATTCATAAACGCCTGGGATTTGGGAACTTCATTTTTAAGGATGCCCGGGGTAATCCGGTTATGACCGCGAAAAATCTGAAGGAGTTCCAGGAGATGTTCCGAATCATTCCGGATGAAATTTTGATTTATCATGGAAAGCAAAATTCGTTCTCAACCTGGCTGATGGCACGGGGAGAGATTAATATTGCCAAACAATTAAGGCCAGTGCAACTGGAGGACTTTAAAAGTGCAGACGGGCTGAGGGCCTTTTGCCTCGATGTGTTTGAAAAAGTCAGACAAAAGAAACTGCGCGGACAGGTGGTAGCCTTCGATCCGTTGCTGCTCAATAATGACCGGTATATTGTCAGGATGGGCAAGGGATCTTTGGGTGGCAAAGGGCGTGGTATCGCTTTCATGTGTAATTTTATTGAGAATATTGATTTTAAAAAATACATATCCGGCTTAAATATCAGGATCCCACCGACTGCCATTATCGGCTCGGCCGAATTTGACAAATTTCTGGAGATCAACAGCCTTCACGAGAAAGTGTACGGCAGTTCGGATTATGAGCACATCAAAATGATCTTTTTGGAATCGGATCTGGGCGAGGGGCTGAAGAAACGGCTGATGAAATACGTGGAAAAAATGGTACGCCCGTTGGCGGTCAGGTCGTCAGGGTTATTTGAGGACTCTTTGCTCCAGCCGTTTTCCGGGGTTTACGCTACTTATCTGATCCCTAATAATCATCCGGACATCGCGGTCCGGTACCATCAACTCGAAACGGCAATCAAACTGGTTTACTCCAGTATTTTCACAGACTCGGCCGTTACCTGTTTCGATGCAGTAAATTACAAGATCGAAGAAGAAAAGATGTCGATCCTGATACAGGAAGTGGTGGGTCACGGGCATCATGGACGGTATTACCCGGCAATCAGCGGAATTGCACAGTCCTACAATTTCTATCCCGTGTCACACATGGAACCGGAGGATGGATATGCTGTAGCGGCTGTTGGGCTTGGAATGTATGTGGTTGGAGGTGAAAGAGCATTCCGGTTCAGCCCTAAATATCCGAAAATCAATGTAGGTACCGTTCAGGATCAGGTCCGCAACTCTCAGCAGGAGTTTTATGCCGTGGATATGAACCGCACTGAGATCGATCTGGTAAAAGGCGGGGAGGAAGCCGCGATCGTCAAATTGAAAATAAGGGAAGCCGTGAATGACCGCACCATCGAGCACTGTGCATCGATCTATGACATGGAAAATGATGATCTTATACCGGGGTTAACTGCCCCCGGCTTACCGGTTGTCAATTTTGCAGACATCCTGAAATATAATAAGATCCCTTTGGCCGATACCATCCGGTTTTTGCTTCGCCTCCTGCGCGAAGCGATGGGATCACCTGTAGAAATGGAATATGCCGTGGATCTTGAACCTGGAGAAGATGGTTTACCCACATTTTATCTGCTGCAGATCAAGCCGTTGATCAGGCAGGAGGAGGAAATACTCGTCGATTTGGATACAACCCGTCCGGGGAAAAGATTACTGTACGCCCGGAAAGGAATGGGAAACGGACGGATCCGGGGCATCAGGGACGTCATTTATGTTTCGGGTGAGACCTTTGACAAAATGAAGACCAGGGAAATCGCCACTGAGATCAGTCAATTCAACAGGAAAATGGAAATTACCGGTAAGGATTATGTTCTCATCGGTCCCGGACGATGGGGATCACGCGATCCTTATACCGGCATCCCTGTGAATTGGGCGCAGATTTCACGAGCCCGTATCATTATTGAAACCGGACTGCCCGATTTTCCGCTGGAAGGTTCAATGGGCTCGCACTTTTTTCACAATGTCACTTCCATGAATGTGGGATATTTTTCTGTTTCCTGGCAAGCAAAGGATGCCAGCCTGGATCTGGAACTACTCGGCAGCCAGGAGCCGGTCGAGGAGTTAAAGTATACCAGACATATCCGGTTCGACCAGGAACTTGACATTTTAATGGACGGGCGAAAACGGGAAGCGGTGCTATTCATTCCAGATTTCCCACGACCGGATAGCCTGAAGGTGTAACATTTCCAGGCCGTTCTTGACTGTTGCCCCCTTTTCTCTCCCTCTTTTCATAAAAAGGGTCTCTTCCGGATTATAGACCAGATCGTATAAAAGATGATCGCCGGTTAACAGATGATAGGGTATATCGGGACAAACGTCGTTATTCGGAAACATCCCCAGCGGGGTGGTTTGAATGATGATCAAAAACTCCCGGAGCAAGGTATCTTCAATATCTTCATAACGGATCTCTCTTTCTCCCGGCTCTGACTTCGTCGTTGCCGACAAAAAGACGATCCCCATTTTATTCAGGACATATTTCACGGCCTTTGACGCCCCGCCTGTTCCCAGAATCAGGGCCTTTTGGTGTTTTTCCTTCAGGAGCGGACGAAAAGAATGCTCAAAGCCGTAAATGTCAGTGTTGAATCCAATCAGCTTCAAGCCTTCAGGCTGACGTATGATTTTAATGGTGTTTACGGCGCCTGCTTCTGCCGCCTCTTCCCGGATCTCATCGAGAAAAGGAATGACCTGTTGTTTGTAGGGAATGGTGCAATTCAACCCATAAAGATGATCGTTCTTTTCAAAAAGACCAGGGAATTCGCCGATGGAATCCAGTTCAAAATTGACATATTCGTGATCTCTCAGGTTTTCTTTTTCAAATTTCCGTGTGAAGAAATTTTTTGAAAATGAATGGCCAAGCCGGTATCCGATCAATCCAAAAGTTTTCACAATCTGTTGTTATATGGAATAACGTGTCAAAATCGACAGTTGGAACAAAAGTAGCACATTGCACACAAAAAGTTAAATCCACAGAACATTTACGAATAATTTAACAGGAAGAAGGGATTTAAATATTTAATTAAATTATTGAATTATATGACTTTAATTCGGATAGTTTGATTTTATTTAGATTCATTAAATAAAAAATCGGTCAGCGGGCTTGGAAATATCAATGAAGTGCTTATTTTTGCAGCAACAGAAATACGAAGACCTCAGATGGAAAAAATGACTTTTGCAATAAACGGATTCATGAACAATGCGGCCATGATGGCTTGTATGTGTTGTCGTTCCGCATTTGCAGAAGGTGAGGTATTGGAATTGGTATAGCGATCAATCAATAATTTAAAGGAAGGCCCTTCTGCAAGTGTGGAAGGGCCTTTTTGATTTTATGCCCTTCAGTTGCAGAGGCGGGTGATGAAAACGGAAAAAGTGGTAATGATGAAAGAAAAGCCTTACAGGAGTATAGCAAAAGCAGTTTCGTGGAGAGCCGTTGGGACGATCGATACCATTTTAATTGCATGGCTGGTGGTAGGAAAACTTGAATTTGCAGTTACGATCGGAGGAGTTGAATTATTTACAAAGATGGTACTCTACTATTTTCATGAACGTGCATGGAACAAAATCAAATTTGGGAAGGCGAGCGGTTCGGAGATGGATTATCAGATTTGAAGACACGGATTCATTCCCGTGAAAGCAGGAATCTCATACGGCGTAAGATTCCTGTGTTGGAAGGAGTGAGTTAAAAAACAGATTAAATGAGATTTATAAACAAACGATTAAACATATGAGTTTTAGTTCAAATCCATTGAATGAAGCACAGGTCAAAGCCCTGGAGCAGCTGCTTCAGGGAGCAAATCCGGAGCAGGTGACCTGGCTTAGCGGATATTTCCAGGGTCTTTATGCCGGTATAGGACAGAAACCTCAGCAGGTACCGGACGGAATGCCGGTCCTGGCGGCATCCGGCTCCTCTGAGCAGGTCAGCCTGACCATTCTTTACGGATCCCACACCGGGCGGAGTGAAGGATTGGCAAAGAAATTAAAAGCACTTTTAGCCGGGAAGTCTTTACAGGCGAACATTTTCGCGATGAACGACTATCACGTCAGACAGTTGGAGAAAGAAAAGAATCTGTTGATCATTGTGAGTACGCATGGTGAAGGTGAACCCCCGGAAATGGCAGAGGATTTTCACCGGTATATCACCGGGAAAAGAGTTCCGGGATTGACCGGCCTGAAGTTCTCCGTCCTGGCTTTGGGTGACAAGAGCTATAAACTGTATTGCCAGACCGGCAAAGACATGGACCAGGCATTAAGGAAGGCAGGAGCGCAGGAACTATATCCGCTGGTAACCTGCGATGTGGATTACGAGGACGATGCAGACGGATGGATCAATGGAGTGATGGAGAGGCTTGTTGCCGCCATTCCGGGTGCTGAAAACACGGTGCTGCCGGTGACGGCTCCCGATGTGGTCGTTCCCTATAATCAAAAGAACCCGTTTCGTGCAACCATCCTGGAAAAAGTAAGGATCACAGGACGAGGTTCGGATAAGGAAGTGTACCATGTTGAGCTTTCGCTAAAAGGATCCGGACTTCAGTATCATCCCGGCGACTCAGTGGCGATCCTGGCCGATAATCCGCCGGCCCTGGTCGAAAAATTGATTGCAGCATTGCAGTTGGATCCGCGCGAGCCGGTACTGCTGAAGAAGAAAGAGTACAACCTGGAAACAGCCCTGCGATATCATCTGGAAATAACGATCCTCACCAGGGACGTGATGCAGCGCTATTTTGAAAAGACAAAACTGGAGGCACTGGGCAGGATCCTGAACAACGACCAGTTACTGGATGCTTATTTGTGGGGAAATGATATCCTTGATCTTATACAGGAATT
>CAZOYZ010000009.1:0-5900 GCA_964584045.1 uncultured Prolixibacteraceae bacterium
AATCCGTATTATGAATAAATTCACGTTATTTGCCTGAAATTTAATTTAACCTGACAGGATCTTGGCCTGTCAGGTCTTTGTATAAAAGTAAACGGTATGCGTAATTATTTCATCCCTTGTCTGTTTTTGTTCATTGTACAGCTTTCAGCCTGTACTGGTCAAACCTCCAATGTTACCGCTGGTCCGCCCCGTATTGTGAATATCATCAATTTTATCCGGCTGCTCGAGCCGAGGGACGCTGAAGTTACCGAAACGGTGCTCTACGAAACAGTGGTGAAACAGGTGGAGATCATGGAAAAATACAACCTGCGCGGCACCTTTCTGCTGCAGTACGATGCGCTGATGGATCCCCGTTATCAGAAGCTTTTAAAAAGCCTTCCGGCCGGATCGTTCGAGATCGGCGCCTGGTGGGAGATCCCGCAGCCGCTGGTGGAAAATGCCGGGATGAAATGGAGGGGACGCTACCCGTGGGACTGGCACGCGGATGTCGGATTTTCAACCGGATATACGCCGCAGGAACGGGAGAAACTGGTCGATGTCTATATGAATGACTTTAAAAAGATCTATGGCGCCTATCCCAAATCGGTCGGGTCCTGGTTTATCGATGCCCATACGCTGAATTACATGTACCAAAAGTACGGGATCATTGCTTCCTGCAACTGCAAGGATCAGATTGGCACCGACGGCTACACCCTGTGGGGCGGATACTGGAATCAGGCCTATTATCCCAGCTTAAAAAATGCGTATATGCCCGCCCAGCACGAAGAAAACCAAATCCCGGTCCCGATTTTCCGCATGCTGGGAAGTGACCCCATTCGCCAGTATGACGCAGGACTGGGATCGAACAGACAGGGGGTCGTCTCGCTCGAACCGGTTTATAAAGGCGGAGGAGGAGATGATGCCTGGGTGAACTGGTATTTCAGGCAATTCGTTGAGGGAGAACCGTTGGCCTTTGCCTATGTCCAGGCCGGTCAGGAAAACTCATTCACCTGGGATGCCATGGCGAAAGGGTTTGAAATCCAGATGCCTCTGATTGCGCAGCTCCGCGACGAAAAGAAAATACAGGTTGAAACGCTGGCCGAATCAGGGAAATGGTTTAAGCAGCAATATCGGGTTACCCCGGCCACTTCCGTCACGATCAATGAGGATCTGGAGGGGAGCGACCTGAAGACGGTCTGGTTCAACAGCCGCTTTTACCGGGCAAACCTGTTTTGGGAGAAGGGAACTTTCCGGTTCCGCGATATCCATCTTTTTAACGAGAATCTCACGTCAAGATATCTGAATCAGGTAACAACTTCGAACGAGTGCGTTTTTTTTACACTCCCTTTTGTCGACGGGCACCGGTGGAGCGCTCCCGCACAAATTGCGGGACTGCGCCTCAAAGCCGTAACCAACGGGAAAGAGGTACTGGCTGAGGGAGGAGATCCTGTTGTGACCAGCGTAAAACCGGGAGTCCTGAATATTTCCTGGCCGCTGAAATCGTTTAAGGGAAACCTGGTCATGGAGCTCGACGAAAAACAGGTCAAAATGAAGCTGACAGGCGCCGGCTCACAGGATTGGTTTTTGGAGCTGACTACCGACACTGGCGCACGCCTGCCGTTTCAGCAAATAGGCCCTTCCCGGATCGACTGCACATTCGAAGGAATGAATTATGGCGTTCACGCTTCGAAGGGTACTTTTTCCAAACCCGCCGGCCAGGCGGTTTTCAGGATCATACCTCAGAATGACACGATCATCCTGGATCTGGCAGGAGGGGAACGGCCCTAAAGTAAAACCGCTTTACTAACTTTACGGAAAAAACGGAATGATCAGGAGAGTTTTCATCTTTATTGTTATCGCATGGAGTCTCCAGGGCCAGGAGCTACTGGCGGGAGGCCGGAAAGTTTACGTATCACCCGGAGGGAGCGATTCCGGCAAGGGGAGCCTGAGTTCCCCGTTCCGGACCCTGGAAAGGGCCAGGGACGAGCTCCGGAGACGGCGGGCGGAAGGAGAAGTCCGGCCTCTCTCCGTCATCATGAGGGGAGGGGATTATTATTTTGACCGCACTGCCGTGTTTGACGAACAGGATTCGGCGCTGACCATCAGGCCGCATAAAAAGGAAAGGGTCAGGTTTACCGGAGGCATAACTGTCGATCCGGGAAAAGTGAAGCCGGTTGCCGGAAGTCGTCATGAGCAGCTTTTCCCGGAGCGCATTCGTGAGCATATTGGCATGGTCAACCTCAGGGAGGAGGGCATAGACCATTACGGCTGGCTGAATCAGGTGGGTTTCGGACATCCGCTTGTCCCTTCCGGTATGGAGCTTTTTATAAACGGCAAATCCGGTCATTTGTCGCGCTGGCCAAACGATTCGGTCGTGCCGGTGGGTACTGTGCTCGAGCGGGGTTCTGTTTCGGTGGAAGGTGATCACGGCAATCAGGGAGGCTGCTTTGCTTATGCAGGGGACAGACCTTCAGGATGGAAGTCTCCGGACGATATCTGGATATTCGGTTACTTCAAATACGGATGGGCTGACGATGCGGTCAGGCTGGCGAAGATCGATACGGCGGCCAGGACCTTTACAACCGCCCAGCCTCATTTGTACGGGTATTCGTCGGGAAAACCCTGGAATACCTGGTATGCATACAATATTCCGGAAGAGACCGATGTGGCGGGTGAGTATTATATTGACCGCCGGGAGGGTCTGCTTTATTTTTACAGACCTGATACACTTCAGAACCTGGAAGTTTCTATGCTGGAGAAACCTTTCATGGCGATGAGAGGGGCTTCATCGGTGATCGTCAGGGACATCACGTTTGAATGCAGCAGGGGGCCGGCTGTCGAAATGGAAAGCTGTAACGGCTGCCTGCTCAGGAATTGTGTCCTTCGGAACCTGGGATTATATGCGGTACAGATCACCGACGCTGAAAATGGGCCTGTTGGCAAAGGGAACGGCGTGAAATACTGTCATATTTCGGAAACCGGGGCCGGCGGTGTCCGGTTGTTTGGAGGTGACCGGAATGCGCTCGATTCGGCTTCCAATTTTGTGGAGAATTGCCGGATCCATGATTTCAACCGCATCACAAAGACCTATTGTGCCGGCGTGAAGATCGGAGGCTCCGGGAACCGGATCATCCATTGTGAAATTTTCCGGGCTCCGCATACGGCCATCCTGCTGTCAGGCAATGACCATCTGATCGAATACAATGAGATCCATGACGTTTGTCAAAGTACTGAAGATGTGGGCGCCCTCTATTACGGGCGTAACCCTTCCGAGAGGGGGCATCTTGTCCGGTATAACTATTTTCATCACATCGGGAGCGACATGCCGCATGTATCGGCGGTTTACCATGATGACGGCGCCTGCGGGATGCGGGTGTTCGGCAATGTTTTTTACAAAGCGGGAACATGGCCTTCGCTGATTGGCGGAGGAAATGATAACCCTTACATCAACAACATCTTTATCGATTGTCCTGTGGGGATCTGTATTGACAACCGGCTGCAAAACTGGGCGAAAGACTGGCTGAATCCCGGCGGATTATTTGAAAAAGTGTTGAATGACGTCAATTATAAGCAGCCGCCGTTCAGTGTCCGGTATCCGGAAATCTCAAAATACTGGGAAGAAGACCCGGGTTTCCCCAAAAGGAACAAGGTCGACAAAAACGTGTTTGTGCGGGTGGAGAAGCCGGTTCGTGGTGACAGGAAATGGTTAACCGATACCGGGAATAACCTGGAGTTCAGTGAAGACCCCGGTTTTATGGACGAACAGGGCGGAAATTTTATGCTGAAGAAATCGTCGGTGATCTTCAAAAAGCTTCCCGGATTCCGGTCCGTTCCCTTTAATGAGATGGGTACTGAATGAGAAAAGGATGGCTCCCGACCATCCTTTTCTCCTTAACCAACTCTCTACAACTATGAAAAAAAAACGATTCTGTTCCTTGTAATGTCTGGTACAAAGATAAGGTGCGAAACCGTTAAGCATCGTCAAACATCGTTAAGGAAAGTTAATGATGTCCGGGTTCATAAGTTCAGTCTTTAACGCGGCTGAATTTCAATGTTTTGACCATCCAGCGGGGGAGAGGCTTTTTGGAAGGGCGCCCTTTCAGGTTCAGGTGCCAGCCCAGCTTTTCGATAATGGGGAGTTTGTGTGTCTCCACAAATTCGATGGGGGTACCGTCGGGATCAGAGATATAGGAAAAATGTCCTGCCGTGGATCCCATGTCGAAGCTGTCGGCGCTGTTTACCGTAAAAGGGAAGCCTTTTTGTTCGCATGTATTTTTCAGATCATTCATTCCCGTCACGTCAAAGCAGAGGTGAATATACCCGAGTTCACCCCAGATCCGGTCCTGAAATATTTTCCGGGGGGTACGTTCCAGGGGCTGGATCAATTCCAGTTGGGAAGGTCCGAGTAATTGACTGAAAGGACCTGTCCTGGAGGCGTGCTTCAGTAGTACCCGTCTGTATTTTTCATTCCCGCCGGGCAGTACACTCAGATCATCGAACCGGCCTGTCTCGTCGTAAACGACCTTGTTGTACTGAAGGATGCCGCTGTACACCTTTTTAGCCTCGTCGATATCTGAGACGCCGATCACTGCTCCTGCCACGCCGCCGGTCAGCGACTTTTGTTTCATAAAGCAGACCTCTTCCTCCACCACTTCAAAAATATTGTTGTACGGATCTTTCAGATAATAATGAAAGTGACCCTGAGGATCCCTGCTTAACGGGCCGGGAATATTCAGGCCTGAGAACTGATGTTCCCGGAAGGCCTTCAGGATGTCACGGCTCTTCATTTTACAAATGAATATCCCGGTATCGCCGAGTTGCACCTCGAACAACGGAGGTCTGGGGTCCATCCGGGTATGCTGCCAGATTTCGAAGCCACCGCCGCCTTCCATGTTCATGGCCAACGCAGCGTAACGCTCGCAGACTGCCCCGTTGGTATATGGCAGCATGAGCCGGGCGATCGCGGTGTCTTCAAAAATGCGGATGTCCATCCCGAAGGCCTGCCGATACCACTTCCAGGCTTCCCGGGCATCTTTTAGCCCGATGCCGATTTGTTGAATACCACAAATGTTCTTTTCCATCAGTTTTTAATTTTTGTGATCATCCGGTGATACAATGCCGGAAAAAAACGCCTGATATAAACCATGATGAGCTCTTTTTTCCCAATCAGCACGTCTTTCCGTTCTTTTTTAATGGCTGTCATAATTTTTGCCGCGCAGGTGCGCGGGGGCATCCCGTTGGCCTGGCCCTCATCCATCTTCAGATAGGGAGAGCCGTCTTTTGTCACGGCTTTTTGTGAGATATCCGTTTTGATGAATCCGGGTGAAATGATCGTTATTTTGATGTTGTCACCGGCCAGCTCAGCCCGCCACGATTCAAAGTAACCCTGAAGGGCGTGTTTGGAGGCCGAATAAGCGGTACGCATCCTGACCCCAAATTTCCCGGTGATGCTGGAGATGACGACGATATGCCCGGACCGGTTTTTAAGCATATGCGGCAGGACGAGCTTGGTTAACGCGACCGGACCAAAAAAATTGAGTTCCATGATCCCCCGGTCGATCTCCAGCGGTGTTTCTTTTCCCAGCGAGCGTTGGGTCCGCCCGGCATTATTAATTAACACGTCAATCCTTCCTGTTTTTTCCAGCACGGCATTCACCGCTGCTTCGAGCTGCGTAGTCTCAGAAAGATCGATGGGGCGGATCAGACAACCGGAGGCCGATGTCAGACATTTGGCGCTTACCTGTTCAAGCTTTTCCGTGTTACGGGCCGACAATACGAGGTACGCTCCTTCCCTGGCAAACGCGTAGGCGAGTTCTTCTCCGATCCCTGACGATGCGCCTGTTATCCAGACGATTTTATCCCTGAAGCTTTTCATATCAACAGATCGTTAGGTTTTTAGATAAAAAGAGTCAGACGAAAAA
>CAZOYZ010000009.1:6000-13803 GCA_964584045.1 uncultured Prolixibacteraceae bacterium
CCTGTTCATATAAGTGTTTCCGAGCTGATGAACGTATTCAACCCGTAATACCTTTAAAATATTCGTCACGCCAAAACCAATTTCCGCATAAGGCGACTTCAGATCATTATTATAGTATCCCGGCAGATCGAATACCCCTTTGTATGAATCTCCCAGTTTTCCGTAATGGCATTTGAGCGAAACGACTTCCCTTAATTTGAGCTTTTTAATAAGCGGGAGACGGTTAAACATGATCCCGCCACCGTTAAAATGCAGATGGGTATTGGTGTACAGATTGTGTGCGAACGATGCAAAATGCAAAAGGTTAAACCGGTCTTTCGCGTAACCCAGCGACATGGACCCCACAGGCTGGTCAAGCAGGTCATAGGGTGCTTTCCCGAACAGGTAACCGGCATTGAAAATGTAGTTCATAAAAACCTGGCCCATATTGATCCTCCCTTGTACAGAGCCATGAAACTGCGAGTACATCCCGGAACTCTTCATGCTGCCATCCGGCAGCAAGGTTTGCCCGATGTCCCAGTTCAGGTTGACCACCGGTACCGGGTTCACGTAATAGACCCGGTCAAAGTAATATTTGTCGTAATGCTGGCCAAAGGTGAACCTGACGTTCATCAGAACGCCATAGTTTTTGTAATGGTCATAGTTCATGCCATCGCGGGTGAAATGCACATACGGGGTACTCGTGTTGGATAAAAGGTAAGGCGCCAGTTCAAAATGAGTGCCGTTTGGCGCATTGTATTCGGCTCTTAATTCCACATTTTTTTCTTCTTTCAGGTAAGGATTCCGCTCCCGGCTGGTGAAGACCGAAATAAAATTACCGGTACCCCGGTTGTTGGGATTATTTTTGATGAACCGCAGGTACTTGTCGTTCGACACCAGCAGGTAGTCGTCGGAATAGCTGAACCGGAAAATGAATTTGTCGGTCTTTTGCGGCTGGAAAACGGCATTCATCCCATACTTGATCTCGTTGCTTTTGGTTCCGTAACCCAAAAATCCGCCGACCGAGAAATTTTTAAACATCTTTTCGCTGGTCCTCAACGGTAATGAAAAACGGTTGCCTTCGAGCCTGTTGGTACTGTAAATATCATATACCGGGCCGATATCAATCTTGCCCGCGTTGACATAGCTGGTCAGTACCACTCCCCCGATCGCATCAATGCCTTTGACGACCTCATGCTCCTTTAATTTCTCGACACGTGCATAAGGGTCTGTCTCAATTTGTTTTACAGCGAATTCCGGTTGATTTTTCCAGGAGCCGGCCCTTATCTGGTTAAGCCGTGCAGAGGTGGAATAACGGGTCGACCTGTTGATCAACCAGTTCCCTTTCGTGATGTTGTCCGCCCGTTTTGAGCTGTAGTTGGAAACAGAGTCCTTGTTTACCGTTAATGCCAGATTGACCCCGATCTTTTGCTCGTCATAGAACCAGTTCCCGTCCGGGAGCTTGCTGAAAAGGACGTGCCCCTCAAAGCCATTCACAAAGTTCAGGTTGGCTTCCCTGGGAATATAGGCGTCGATACCGGTGAGGGCAAAACTGCCGTCCTCGATCGTAAACTGACCTGAAAACAGTTGGTTGTACTTATTTTTGGGGGCAAATGAAAACTTAAAATATTTTATACCGTCTGTCATGACGCTGTCGTTCAGGTACAGGTTGTAATAGGAAAGGGCTGAATTGCTCAGCGGTGAAATAAAACCCCTGTCCAGGATCACGACCTGGTCTTTGTAAAAATCCAGGTCAGCGATCACATTCTTCAGAATGACACTTTCGAATACCTGATTGAGTCTCGGGAAGATGCTGTTTTTTTTCTGATAAGCAGTACGGGTGCTGTCGGGGGTAATATCCTGCGCCTGCTCTGAAAGGTAAACCGGTGAAAACCGCAAACGCTGGTTTTCCATTTCTACCGTCACGTCGTCCAGGTTACCAAAAGAACGGATGATGCGCGAGGTGGTATCCACCGCAATATAGACCGTGGTTGTGGCCACCGTCTTATAGTTGCTGACACCAAGCACCTGTTCCCTGTTTTTCTTTTTGTGCCTGAGGATCTCATTAAACAAAACCCGGGCACGCGGGATCTCCGGTTTTACGGTGACTTCATTGATCAGCGCTACCTCTTCCACCAGTAAAACGTCAAGCCGGGTGTTTTCGTTTTTTTTGATCACGATATCCTGCCGGACATAACCGACCGACGAGATGCTCAGGGTGTCCTTCCTGGGTGAAGGTAAGGTGAACCAGCCGTTTATGTCGGTCGTCGTTCCCTGCTGCGTCCCCTTGACCCATATGTTTGCAAAAGGGACCGGTTCCCTGCTTTCCGCATCTTTCACAGTACCTGATACCTCCTGTCCATACATGACGGAACCCGAAAAGACCATCAAAACAACTATGGCTGCCCGCAACAACATACAACTATTCACTCTTCTCCTTTTGTAACAACCAGTAAAGTCCTTTTACGCCAATTTTAATATCATCGAGCTTCAGCAGTACAAAGATTTTTTCGGTATAGGCAATGACTCCCCAGCCAACAGCCAGGTAATACAGCCAGGGATGAAATCCGAAGGCGAAAAGTACAAAGAAAAATATGCCCTGGATATATCCTGCCGATACCGCCGAGTACAGGTGCAGGCCCGGGATTTTGCCAAACCGGTAGAACGAGACGACGTAGCTTAGTACAAATACGCCGAGGAACAGGTACAGGATCCAGGCATGAGGTGCGATCTCAGCCCACTTGAAAAGGAACAAACCCAGCAGCGCCATGGCATAGGTACAAATGTCGGCCAGGTTGTCCAGAGCAGCTCCGAAATGAGTCTGAAGTTTAAAATAACGTGCGATATTGCCGTCGAGAATATCACTGACCAGGCTGATACATAGCAGAATAACGAACAGCTTTTCCTGTCCGGTAAGCGCGAAGAACAAAATGAAAGGAAATGCCAGGAGCCGGTATAAGCTGATCAGGTTCGGGACATTCACAATATTTTCACCTTTAACAATAATTTTCTTCATAATTTTTTGTTTTCCTGGTAAACCGGCATCATCGATCTTTTTTATGACACCGGCATATTAACATGGTTATTTCTTTTTTCCGAAAGATGGTTAATAAAATACTCCAGCATCCTGAATATGGATTGTTCATTCGGCTGGTTGCCGTCTTCCGGGACGAGTCGGTCCAGGTTCTCCGTGTCAAACCGGATATTGAGATCAGCATAACTGCCGGTAAACGACATCCCAATGGAAACAATCCGTTCCAGTGCATTCATTTCGCCACGCTGCAGCGATGTGTCAGGTATTAACGTGATGGGCAGTAATTTGTTTAAACAATAAGCGAGATGGCTGTTTTTGATCGAAGTTTTGGCCGTAAAATTCAGGATCACCGGCAATTCCCCGACTTCCACCGTTCTGATCAGATACCTGACCACGGTATCAATGGGGATCAGATTCTGAGTGGATTCAGGGTTGACCCGGACGCGTATGGTCGTGTTCGGGTATCTAAGTGCGAGATTCTGCATCCTTTTTGTGAAGTCAAAAATACCATAATCAGTCTTTGTAACACCTGTTTCATTATTTCCCACGACCTGGGACAACCGGAGAATGTGCGCGTCCAGACCGTATTCTTCCATATATTTTTTTACACTGTTTTCGGCAAACCGTTTTGACTGTTCATAATAGTTCCGGAACCCGCATATATCTGCGTTGTCATAAAACTTTTCCTCGAACGGTTCAGTCATGTTACCGCAAGAATAGGCAGTACTGACCAGCATGAAGCGTGAGTTTTTAGCCGAATAGTTCAAAAATACGTTCAGCGAATTTTCAACGCCGCCGATATTTGTTTTGAAAATTTCGTCCTTTGACTTCAAATCGTACTTCAGACTGGCTGCAAAATGGAAGTAGTCCACCTTTCCCTGGAAAATTTCCTTTAATTGTTCCTGCCTGAGGGAAAAGTCTTTTTCGGACAGCGAATAGCTGTAAACTTTCAGTTTTCCTTTTTTTACACAGTCACCCTCATTGATCGCTGCCAATGCATCACTCATCCTTTCTTCGGCTGAACCTGCGTGATTCTCCCTGACCAGGGCGGTTACCTCATATCCAAGGATAAGCAATTCATTGATAAAGTGAGAAGCCACATAACCGTTTGCGCCATTAATAATTATTCTCTTCATCGGTTTTACTGAGTTTTTGGAACACATCATGATCCGTTTCAGATCATTTGATGACAGTTCGTTTTCGTCGTTAATTTGTTGGTTTATGATTTTTCGTTTTTGTTCTATAACTATATTTTCAGAGAAAAAGTATCAGCACCAGTGCCACGCTCAGCGGAATACTCAGGTTATCCGACCCCCTCCATCCGGTCAACTCGGTCAGGGTACCAGTCCCGGCCACTGCCAAACCCAGCCAGAATGTTTTCAGATCAAATGCGGCCCTGTGAAAATAAAGGGCAATAATACTGATAATAAAACTGGTTATGAAGAAAGCTGCCGTTCCAATAATGGTTTTTTCTGTTTTAATGCCAAATAGTTTAATCTTCCCGTTGTTTTTCTTCGTGTTCATGCCAAGGATCGCTGCCATCGGATCACAAACGGCGAGGATCAGCATAGGAAGAATATACAGGAACTTATTCTGCAGGAGGCTGGAAATGAGGAATGTGATGTATATCGAAAGCGGTAACAGGTAACTTCCCACCGATTTTCTCTCAATGTCGTGAATGGACTTAAGTTGCCTGCCATGTTGGGTCACAAGCAGGATAGCAAAAAAAATGGAGGCCAGGATCAGTACATACCAGTGGGAGGAAAAGATATAGGGGAACGGAATGGTCGCCAGGGTAGCCGAGAAGTGGGCAAACTTGCGTGTGAATTCGCCTTTTATCTTTAGTCTTCTGTAATTCAGTTCATTGAAAATTAGCAGGATCGCGATCCCGATTAAATAGAAGAAAGCTATTACGATCGTATTGGTCATTTTTGTGATTGTTAGAAATTCAACATATTGATACTCCATGTCACCCAGGCCCCCCCCGCGATCAGGCTGTCAAACCGGTCCAGAAAACCTCCATGTCCGGGGATCAGATTACTGTAATCCTTGACGTGATATTTTCTTTTATAGAATGAAGCTGCAAGATCGCCCGCGAAGGCGAAAATAACGATGCCCGCTGCCATTAGTAAAGACCGGAAATAAGTTCCCGGCCAGAGACCATGGAGCAACAACGCGCTGGCCAGGGCGATGATCGACCCTCCGATGAGCCCCCCCAGCGTTTTGTTGGGGCTTATCCCGGGGAGTATTTTCCTGCGCCCCCAGAGCTGACCGGTGATTTGGCTGAAGCTGTCGAAAATAGACAACACTAAAAAAGAAAACAGGATTAATTCTTTTTGCAGTCCGCTAAAATGAAAAAAGCCGGACGCCAAAATGAAGAAGATGATCAGGGACAGGATGAAAAACTGCTTCAGTTTGTATCCCGATTGGCGGAATAATTTAAACAACTCAGCAATTCCGGCGCAAACAATGAGCAGCGCCAGCCACCGGAATGCGGCCGGGTTGATCGTGATACTAAAGAACAGGATGTTGATGATCACAAAATAGGTCGCAAACTTGACATAGCTTTTTTTCGCCACCCCGGGATCCTTTTTCCTGTTGATCAGGTAAAAACCAATACCTCCCAATAAAAAGTAAACAAGAATAATATAGTAAATCGTATCGATCATCTTATTGTATTTTTATCGTCAGCTAACGATCATGATTATTCCCAGAAGAAATATTACTGCCGCGTACCAGTACCTGATCCTTTTCTCGGAGCGTTCCGGTTTGACTTTGGCCAGGACTTTCGGACCTGCCAGTGCCCCGATTGCCGAACCGGCAGTAAGAAAACAGACCAGGGTGAGGTCAATTTTGCCGATCAGAAAATGTGCGCCGACAGCAAAGATGGTGTTCACTAACACGATGAGCAGAGAGGTTCCGATCACTATTTTTAACGGGACACGGATTGAAAAAAGGCCTGCCAGTACCGGAGCCGTTCCGCTTGTTCCGAAGGTGCCGGTAATGATCCCTGCAAAAAAGCCGTAGAATGATCCTTTTATTGGCTTCCGTCCGGGTTGTTGTTCCTGACCGGCGATTTCCGCCGGTTTGTTCCGCCATGTGCTGAAGATCATTTGGAGGGCGATCAACACGGAGTAAATACCGAAACCGATCTTAAGCTGTCTGTTGCTGATCAGGCTGGTGACCCCTGCGCCGGCAAACGCGCCCGCAACGCCCGACACTGCAAATACCGCGGCCAGACGGAAATCTATGTTGTTTCTCCGGTAATGGCTGAGCGAACCGGCCAGGCAGATGGGTAGTGTGGCTGCCAGTGACGTGATCACCGCTGTCTGGGCAGGAACTTTTAAGAGGATCGTCAGCACCGGCAGAAAGAAAAATCCGCCCCCTCCGCCAAGCATCGAGCCGAATAGCCCGATTACAAGACCGATGAAAGGCAGTACAAAATATACCGGTTCTATCGTTGAGTAAAATATCATGATATCCGCATGTCTTTTAAAATTTCATGATCCTTATTTTTATTCTTCCTGCCCCTGCCTCAAAAGTTCCAGACGAATGGTCGCTACAGGATGTACAAGGGCTGCACGGACCAGTGTGCCTTCCTCATATTCGTATTCATTGGTCTTTTTGTTTTTTTCGTCGGTCAGGATATAGGTATGGTCTGCCGTTCGTTTTAAAGGCTGCTTTTCACCGCTCCTTTCCTTGTACAGATAAGAAACCTCCTTCGGTTCATTAAAGTAGAGCAGGCTTCCGCTGTAAGTGATGCGATCGTCGATATACGCAGATTCACCATCTTTCTTCAGGTGATAGACCCCGCCTTGCTTTTCAAGCCATACGTCCGAATTTACTTTCCCGTTTTTTATGGTCTGAACGTGGGAACTCCACAACTGTCCGTTGCGGTATAAACTGTTTTGTATATATTTTACCCTGTAGGTAAAAATCAGTTTCACTTCGACATCGGTGATCGCTTCGATCCGGATCTCACTTTCCTTCGTTTGCTGGTTTACAACATATCGCCCGATGTCCATCCCCATGACCTGTATGCGATATTTTGCATGACGATCTATGGCCTGGGCATACCCGGAGAACAGGAAAAAGAGAACAATGAACGATCCGAAAATATGTTTTGTATAACTCATAAGCATGTTAATTCTTCTTTCACATGAACCGGAAAAATGATTTATATAACCGTTGTCGCTTTTTCTTGTTTACAGGTTTTTTTTAAATTCCTCCGTTTTTGTCAGGAAGAACTTCAATCCGGCAGAAATGGATTTCAATAATTTGACGCGGCTGGATTCCTGGTCAGTTTTTAACCCGACAATCCGGTCAATAATATCTGTCTGCTGCCTGATCCTTTTTTCAGCTTCCCCGACGATGGTGTGAATGTCTTTGGAGATGATCCGGTAATATCGTTTCCGATTACCCGGGTAGGTCACATATTCAACGCTGCCCCTCAGCTCAAGATTTTTGAGAGCGGTACTGACGGCGCCTTTGCTGATCTTCATTTCAGAGACGATCTCATCAAACGTATACTCCTCTTTATCCATGACCATTAACAACCCCAGGATGCGGGCGGCGACAGGCTGAATACCCTCCTTTTCGGAATTCCGTCCGATGTATTCGATCAGTTCTTTTTGTTTCGTGACCCGGTCAGAATTTTCCATTCCATTTTTTAAGTAAAAATAGGCTGTTTTTTTAGTTCATTTCATAAAAAACAACAAAAACTCTCTAAACTTTACAATAATTTGAAATGAGCGTATGACCTGCCGTCCTGCATGTGACCCCGGGATCAG
>CAZOYZ010000009.1:13903-32657 GCA_964584045.1 uncultured Prolixibacteraceae bacterium
AACATAACAAAAAAGGATGGCCTTTACCATCCTTTTCCCTTTAACCAACTCAAATCTATGAAAAAAAATCTATGAAAAAAATTATGCTTCTCTTCTATGCTTGCCTGACAAAGATAGGTTGCAGAAGCGTTAAGCGCTGTCAAACAAGGTTAACGAAAGTTAAGAAAATTCCCTATTTTTGATCCTGAACTAAACCAAATTGCTTGAAAACGGATCAGGATTATATTGTCGCTTTAAAAAATGAAGATTACGATGCTTTTGATGCGTTGTTTAAACGTTATTCCGAAAGCATTTTTGCTTTTGTCTTCAGTATTTCCAAAGATTC
This sequence comes from uncultured Prolixibacteraceae bacterium, assembly GCA_964584045.1. Taxonomy (GTDB): domain Bacteria; phylum Bacteroidota; class Bacteroidia; order Bacteroidales; family Prolixibacteraceae; genus JBCFBK01. Next base: position 14,229 of record CAZOYZ010000009.1, read on the forward strand.
TTTTATTGGTGAAGAGATCACCCAGACCGTCTTTGTCAAAGTCTGGGAGAAACGGATGCAGATCGATGAGCATTTTTCTTTTAAAGCGTTTTTGTTCCGGATCACTTATAATGAGACCATTTCTTACCTGAGGAAAGAGAAAGCAGAAAAAAAACGGATCCAATCGTATACTTCCACACGATCATACCTTTCCAACGAAACGGAATACCTGGTCGAGTTCAAAAGCCAGGAAGCTGCTGCGCACGAAATTATCGACAGTTTTCCTGAGCGGAGGAAACAAGTTTTTAAGCTCAGCAGGGAACAGGGACTGACCAACCGGGAGATTGCCGAGCATCTTCATATTTCAGTAAAAACTGTTGAAAATCAAATAAATTCCGCTTTAAAGGTGTTGAAGAGTAAACTTGGGGTATCTGGCGTTCCGGGCCTTCTCTTCTTCTTTATCATGTTTTCTTCAAAAAAACAATCCGGGGAATAGGTGCCGCAGGAGTTCTGTTTCGTATAAAGGATAAATGGGACCAAATGGATTTCCAAAGGCTGATCGAATATTTAAAGCAAAGTGAGATCACTTCCGGGAATGAGGAGGTGAAAAACTGGCTTACCGATCCTGAAAATGAGCTTCAGGCAAGGGAAATGTTGGGTTCAGTGTGGGCCGGGAACCGGATTTCCTTAGAGAAGGGTTCGCCCGATTTTGAAAAGATACTTGACCGGGTGCATCATCAGCTCAACAGGAACCGGGAGCAGCTTTTCATCAAAAGAGGTGCTCGCAGACCAGTACCTTTGTTTTACCGTGTCGCTGCGGTACTGCTCGTTCCGCTGCTTATTGCCTCTTCTGTGATGCTTGTTTCTATTTATAACTTCCGGACAGAACCCGCTCACTATGTTAAAAGGGAGTTATTTACCAAGCCCGGGACGCGCGAAAAAATCCAGTTGGACGATGGTACGACGGTATGGCTGAACGACGGCACTGCATTCAGGTATCCGGAAAAGTTTGCCGCAAAAGAGCGCCGGGTATTTGTAGACGGTGAGGCCTACTTTGAAGTGGCAGCCAATCCTGAAAAGCCGTTTATTATAGAGAATCCGCTGGTGAATACGATCGTGACCGGAACCTCATTCAACATCAGGGGATACAGCAGCGATCACTATTTTGAGGCCACGCTTTCGAAGGGGCAAGTCAGGCTTCAGAAAGACGACCGGGAGCTTAAAATGGTGCCGGGACAGCAGGTTCAGTATTGTGATCAGGATGATCAGTTTCTTACCAGGAACGTGAACCCCGCGATTTATTCATCCTGGATCGAGGGGCGGTTAATTCTGAAAGATGAACCATTCGCTCTTGCCATGCTTAAATTAAGCCGCTGGTATAATGCAGAAATCCTTATCCGGGACGAAGAACTGAAGGAATTTAAACTGACTGCGACCCTGGAAAATGAAAAAGTGGAGCAAACACTGGATCACATTGCTTATGCATTGCCGGTAAAATACCGGATACAGAAGGAAACTGAACCGGGAAGAACGAAAACAACTATATATATGATGAAGAAATAAAAACGGAGCCGGCGGGAATCTTGCACATTCACCACCGGCTCCATAATTAGAGTAAATAATCTAGCGCTTTAAAAGTATGAAAAAAAAGTCAGAATTGACCACTCCGGGGCAATTATCTCCGTGGTGGAGAAAAACATTATTTTACATGAAATTAACTAACCTTTTACTGTTGGCAAGCGCTTTCCAAACATTTGCAACTGCTTCCTGGTCGCAAACAACCAAGCTTTCCTTAAAGGTTAACAAGACGGCCGTAAAGGATGTTTTGCAGAAAATCGAGGACCAGTCGGATTATTATTTTCTGTACAGCAGCAAGGTAATCGACGTGGAGCGGAAAGTGGATGTAAACATGGAAAATGCGAGTATCGAAAAGGTCTTGTCCGGGGTCTTTGCCGGCACGTCCACTTCCTACAGAATAGACGGGCGCCTCATCGTACTCCAGGGCTCAGCGCCTTTCATTCCCGATCTTTCGTCTCAGCAAAGAACGGTCGTCAAGGGAAAAATAACCGATGTTTCCACCGGCGAATCTTTACCCGGGGTAAACATCGTCATCGACGGAACCGTTACCGGGACTACCTCGGATCCGGCCGGGGAGTATTCCATTGCTGTGCCGGATGGCGATGCGGTGCTTGTGTTTTCGTTTGTGGGGTATGAAACCCGGAAAATCCCTGTAAGAAACAACATGGTGATCCATGCACAGATGAAGCAAAGCTATACTGAACTGGAAGAAACAGTGGTCATTGGTTATCAGGAAGTGCATAAGAAAAGGGTGACCGCGTCGGTGGTGAGTATTCCTTCCGATGTGCTGACCGAAATCCCTTCAGCTTCTCTTTCCGCCTTATTGTCAGGGAAAGCTGCCGGCGTTCAGAATCTGGTACGGTCGGGTGCCCCGGGGATGAGCGGGGGCGGGCTGCTGATCAGGGGGAACACGTACGTATCGAGCGATATGGACCTGGTCAACGGGCTGAGTTCTCCGCTCTATGTCATTGATGGTATTCCGACTACCCTGGAAGACCTGGCCGGGTATGATGCCACCAACACCGACTACTTGTCATCGCTTAATCCCGCCGATATCGCATCGATCGACATCCTGAAAGATGCATCGGCTGCTGCCATCTACGGGTCAAGGGGGGCAAACGGGGTAGTTCTGATCAAAACTAAAAAAGGGCGTATCGGCGAACCGGAATTCCATCTTAACGCGTACTACGGGATAGCGGTCAGGCCCGACCTGTTCAGGGTTTATACCGGAGCCGCAGACCGGAGGTTCAAGCTGCAGCTGATCGGGAATGAATTACCGCTTTATACCCAATGGGGACCCTATGGCGAAGCCCGGGCAAGGGTGATGCCCCTGGAACTGACCGACAGTCTGAACCCCGCCTTTAACAATAATTATGATTTCCAGGGGATGTTCTATCGCCAGGGGATCGTTCAGAACTATGACTTTAATGTCACGGGAGGTACTCAGGCGACCAATTACAGGATAGGCCTTGGATATTACGATGAAAAAGGGATTGTGACGGCCACAGGGTATAAAAGGTATACCTTGAATGCCAATATCCGTAACACATTTTCAAAAAAGATCACGAATGATTTGACGGTCAGGTCTTCTTTTATGGATCGGGAAACCGGCCTTGGCGAGGCCGATCCTGAAAAAACATTTCCCCTTGAGCCGATCAATTTACCGGCCTCCTACCTGTATAAAAGCCCCGAAGAACTGGCTGCACTTGTCGGGAAGTTAAACAAGGTTTACAATACAAACAGGGTACTGGAAACGCAAATCAGTAATTTTTTACAGGTCGGTCTTTACAAAGGGCTCGTATTAAATTCACAAATAGGGCTTTCCTACTGGCAGAACAAGAAAAACTTTTTTGGCCCTTCGGTGATCCACGAAAACAAGCAGTCGTCAGGTTACGCGGAGCAGGGAATCAGGTATGGAGCCAGCATTGAGACCTACCTGACCTATGATAAAGACCTGTTCAGGAATCACCGGTTAAGTATCCTCGCCGGGCATGCCGTGACCTATAACCAGTTTGAATTTCTCAACCTGACCGGGGAAGACGGATCGAGCGACGGCATCAAAACGATCATCGGATATAAGAAAGACAACATTAACGGATACAGCGATGTTTCTGCCAACAGCATGCTGTCCTATTGGCTGCGGGTGGGTTATGCCATTAAAGAAAAATATCTTATTGATTTTAATTACCGCAGGGAAGCGTCTTCACGTTTTGGGAAGGACAAACGCTGGGGTAACTTTCCATCTGTTTCAGCAGGCTGGGTGTTTTCCGATGAACCCATCTGGAAACCCCTTTCAAAAATTGTCACTTATGCCAAGCTGAAAGCCAGCTACGGAATAAACGGCACACAATACCCGGACGATTACCTGCGGTTTAACGAATATACAACTGCGGGTATGGGATTATGGACCTCGAACATGGATGTCAAAACCTACGGAGGAACAACTGCCATTACCCCCAATTTTAATAAAATTGCCAACGACAACCTCTCCTGGGAGGAGACCCGCCAGTGGAACATCGGTGCTGAGATTACCGGGTTTACCAACAGATTGTATGTGACCTTCGATGCCTACCATAAGTACACCGACGGGATGGTGTTCGATATTAACTTTCCGGCTTACTCGGGATACACTTCGGCAAAAGCCAACCTGATCGATATTGTAAACCAGGGATGGGAAATGTCGTTCGACGGGCATATCTTCCCCAGGAACTCTGACTTTCAGTGGGAATGGATCCTGAATTTTGCACATAATGAAAATTTTATCGCGAGGCTGCCGTACAACGGCAGGGACTTTTTGAATAAGGGGAAAAACTATGCCTACGTTCTGGGATACCCGATCAATGTTCCCTGGATGTACGAATACCTGGGACCGGTGCAGGATGTCAATGACCTGCCTGTCAATCCCTTCACCGGAGAACGGCTAAAAAATCAGGACTCTTACCATTACCAGGACGGGGCCTACGTGCCCGGGCTTGCTTTATACCGCGACGTGGACGGGGATTACGTGATCAGGCGGTGGGATGACAGTGACTACACATTTATTACAGATAAAACTTCCAATCCCAAAGTGATCGGCGGGTTGAACACAGTGATCAAGTATAAGAAGTGGAGCCTGCGGGTGAATACCTCCTTTGCCCTGGGGCATTATATTTATAACCGGACTGCGGCTTCCCGGATGGACAGATACAGTAATGATGCGAATTATACGAGCTGGCTGAACAAGGCCTCTTATGAACTTCCCGATGATTTCTGGCAAAAACCGGGTGATCAGACCAAATATCCGATCCTTGTGGTTGGCGTTTTCGATGTGGGCAGTTATTACCAATTCCCCCAGTCATCGTTGTTCCTCGAGAAAGGTGATTACTGGAAAATTAACGATGTCACACTTTCCTACACCTTCGACCAGCCCTTTATCAAGAAAATGAAAATCGGGGATATCCGGCTTTATACCACTGTTTATGATGTCTACCAGTTTCAAAAATCAAGCGTACCCGATGCCTCGATGGTGGATGCAAGGGGTTATGATTACGGGAACGGGTACCCCCTCTCACGGAAATTTATTTTTGGAGCAAACATTAAATTTTGATACACAGTGTATTATGAAAAAGATCATATTGATACTGGCAGTTTTGGGCATGAGCGCCTGTACAGATATCCTGGACTTGGAACCGGCCTCGATAAACAGTGGTGAGAAGTTTTGGGAAGAAGGAAAAGCATCGGTTGAAAAAGCGGTGGCGGGCATTTATTCCCAGTTGCGGCAGCCTTTTGCCGATGGCAGGTGGATTATTTACGGGGATCTTGCCTCCGAGTTCACCGTGCGGTATAACTCGCATTCGTGGTGGGGATATTTTCCTGTCACTGAAGTGGATAATGAAAATGACAGGACTTATAATCATGAGCGGCTGGATTTTTATCGGAACTGGTCTGCCTATTACAAGGCAGTCAGCGCGGCCAATATCGTGATCCGCCATACCGGAGAGATGCCTGTTGAAGAGTTTGGCGGGAATAGCACAGAAGCCGCCAGACTGAAAAACAGCTACCTGGGTGAAGCCTATTTCCTTCGTGCGCTGGCCTATTTTTACATGGTACGCATCTGGGGAGATCTTCCCATTTATAAGGAAGGGATCGAATCGGCCTCGGATTTGGTGAATGAGAATGGCGAGACAAAAGATCTGGCGGCATCACCGGAAATTGATGTTTTGCATTTTATTCAGGAAGATGTGGCAAAGGCAGTTTCGTACCTCAGCTATGACAAACCAGTATCCTCAACATGGGCAATCCGGGCCAGCAAAGCCAGCGCCCAGGCATTAAAGGCGCATGTGAATACCTGGCTGGCAAACAGGGAGCCGGCTAACAGAACCACTTTGTTAAACAGTGCAATCAGTTGTATCGATTCGGTTGAAACCTACGGTGGGTACACTCCGGTGAATTATGACAATGCTGCGGCTATGAAAGGCATGTTCAAAGGGCGTTCGTCAGAAAGTATTTTTGAAATCCATATTTCCGCCTCCGACAATGAATCCTTCAGATGTGATGCCGGCGATTTTAAAACCCTGACCCTTTTCCCCGACCGCACTAATTATACCTTTATATTCCAGCTCTATAACGAGGACAGGGACAAATTATATGTATCGGGCGACAAACGAAAAGCCTTTTTCACCAACTGGGAACGCGGTAAACCCTGGTCCGAAATGAACATGCCTGGCGATTCACCGGATGAATGGACGGGTACAACGGTGGCCAAATACGAATTTTTCAAACATGATGACAAAGAGGATCCGCTGGTCAAAGACGCCTATTTTGTAGATGCTTCCATGCCGGTATTCAGACTTAGCGAGTTGAAGCTTTTAAAGGCCGAGATCCTTGCCAAAGCCGGCAGGCCGGGCGATGCCCGGATCGCTTTAAATGAAAGCCGGACCCGTTGCGGAATCGGGAATTTTTCCGGCCCGGATGATCAACTCATCGTGGAAATTATTAAAGAACGCGCCCGCGAACTGGTTGGAGAGGGACACAGTTACTTCGACAGGATCCGCAACAATTACTTCGACGGGATGACCAGCATGGACGATGCCCGCATAGCCGGGAAAGGATATTACTGGCCTGTTGCCTACAAGCTCACCCTGACCAACAAGGCCCTGAAACAACAGCCTTACTGGAAAGGCAAGGTTCCTGAAATCATTGATTAAAACAGACGAAGATGAAAAGATATCATTTACTGATTGGCTTGTTTTTCCTGGTACTCGCTTCCTGCCAGGAAGATGATTACCTGATCGACGGTGGAGTTCATTCTCCGTATGTTGATAAAACGACTTTTGATTTTTTAAGCTCCCATCCGGAACTGGATACCCTGGCTTATCTCATTGAACGGGCAGGATTGAAAGATATAGTGAACACCCCTGGTCTGACCCTGTTTGCCTGTACCGACTATTCGGTCAGGATCTACCTGCGAATGGTCAATAATTACAGAAGAAGTGCAGATCCTGATGCCCCCGAGTTCACGGTCGACGACATTCCTCAGTCTTCTCTGGATTCTTTGCGGATCTACATGATCCTGCAAAAAGTTGAGCGGGGGAATCTGAGAAAGGAAGGAACCATTTACAAGACGCATTTCAATGATTCGGCCAAGATTTATTTAACGCCCATGGATGAATTGCATTACGGATATAAATATTCCGATTTTATGCGTGAGCTTCCCCAGGTGATCTGGTACAGCCGTAAAAAAGGTATTGCCTTCGACGCCTGGGATTTTAACCCGGTTACCATCGTGGACGAGGAGGAACGGGAGAAAGAGACCGACGAAAAGGTGAAAACCAGGACGTCGGGCATCGTTACCACCACAGGAATTGTCCATGTTCTGGATGGCATGCACCCGATGATCTTCCGTATAGGCGACAGCGGCTCGGGAATTTAACCACTAAAACAGTGCAGAATATGAAACTTAAGCAAATAATAAAAAACAGTCCGGTCGCAGGTATTGCTCTGCTGATGTATGCAGTTTCCTGCCAGGGACCTGATCAGTATGGTTTTATCAGCGACAATATTGTATCCAAGGTGGATACCATTTTCGTGGAGCGGGGCATTGCGCAAACGTCGCAGGCTCCTTTTTATGACCTTTCAACCCGTCCCTATCAGTTTTCCATTGGAGAAATAAGGACCGGGGATAATACGGTCAGTACACAGATGACCGAAGAAAAGGAAGTCAGGCTTTGGAAAGATGCTTTTATCCCCAGGGTCGATATCACGGAAGAAGCGGTTATGTCAAAGTTGCAGGATACGCTCGTACCCCCTGTACTCATTAATCCGCTGACCGGAGTGATGCAGTTTACTACTGCCACCAAATATGTAGAAGAGGCGGATAATTTCCATATCGACCTGAAGTTTTCCAATATTGCCGGGGAAAGAGACTTAAAGGATTTTGTCGTTGTCAAGTTATCTTCCGCGGGTAAGCCGTTTGAGGTCAACCAGACCTCCACATCCCTCGTATACACCCTGCTGGGTGATGCAGGGAAGTCGAAGTCAGCCTTCACCTATTACTATGACAAGTCCGATGAGATGCTTATGATCGAAAACGGTACGGCCGATTTTGTCAGGATATCCAGGATAAGCGACGAACCGGATAAAGGCGTTAAGGTTTATCTTCAGTTCATTGACAAAAACGGAGATCCTTTTCCCGGGAGTCTCATTAAATTAAGGCCCTGGGGTGACGATATCCTGCCGCATTACGGGGATAACTCCGTGAACACGGTGGTCAGCGAAACCGGGCTGGAGTTTAACTTTCCGATGGTTCCGTGGCCTGCGGCTAATTACATGTGGGATGTCGGTCTGTCCTATTATATTACCGAGAATTTCCCCATGTCACAGATCGATACCGTTGCCCTGTTTACGGATGCCAGGAATGACCTGCCGGTGGATGAACGTCGTCCGACCGACTTTAACCAGTACCTTGGGTTTTACCTCAGCATCAGAACGGGATTCCGGATCCTGACACCGGGCACCTGGAAAATTGAATACCGGTTCCCGTTTATTACCAGGCAATAATAAGAATAAAAGGCAAAATGATAATTTCTTAAAATCCTGTTTATGAAGCGTAATAAATCGAGGCCTTACCAGGCCATTTACATCCTGTTGTATACAACTTTATTGCAGTTCACGATGCTTTACGTATCCGCGCAGATAACCACCGGGACGTTGATCCGGGAAATGTACGACCTGAAAAAACTGGCCGAATACCCTTCACCGGCTTACAGGACGATCCAGTTTTCATCGTACGACAGGCGCAGCACATTTCCGGATGCACCCGGGTGGTTTGAAAATGCTGACGGATTCGGCGGCGAACCGGTTCCCGGTTTTGAAAAGGTTCTGAAAGAGCCTGGGGCCGATGGCACCGGTGAGTATTTAATTTGCGATGTGGAAGGGCCCGGGGCGATTGTAAGGCTTTGGACTGCAGCTATAAACGGAAGTATCCGGCTGTATCTCGATGGAAATGCCAAACCGGTATACGACGGGAACGCCAATGCCTTTTTCACGAATACCTATCAGTCAATAGGAGACGCCGGTGATTTGAGCGGTTCGTTTACGCAGAACATGGCGGGTTATTATCCCATCCCTTTTGCAAAACAGTGTAAAATGATCTGGAAAGGTAATCTTGAAGATTTGCATTTTTATCATGTCAATGTCAGGTTATATGAAAAGGAAGCCAGGGTAAGAACCTTTAAGCCGGACGATATCCAGGCTTTTGGAGAAGAGGTACGAATGACACAAAGAGTTCTTACCGATCCTGACAACTGTTATCCGGATCATAAAGGGGAAACCAGATCGTTTGCTGCCAGCGTGCAAAGCGGTGAGGAAAAGGAAATACTCTATATTGCAGGAAGCAAAGGCCTTACCTGCTTTGAGATACAAATACCGCATCATAATCTGGAAAGGGTACTCCGGCAGACAGTCTTAAAAATCTCATTTGACGGAGCTTCCGACCCGCAGGTTCAATCGCCTGTGGGTGATTTTTTCGGAACCGCAGCAGGGATTAATCCTTACCGTTCACTTCCGTTTACCGTGACCCGGGATGGGAGGATGACCTGCCGGTATTTTATGCCGTTCAGGGATTCTGTCTCCGTAAAAATTGAAAATCTGGGTGATGAAAAAGTTACAGTGACAGGGAAAGTGATTACTGAAGATTATACATGGGACATTAACCGTTCCATGTATTTCAGAGCACGCTGGAGGGTGAACCATAACCTGTTGGCGTCGCCCCGCCGGCCGGTCGATATGACCTACCTGGTAGCATGTGGTAAAGGTGTGTTTGTTGGTGCGACGGCGCACCTGATGAATCCTTCGGAAGTACCCTCCACCTACGGCAACTGGTGGGGCGAGGGCGATGAGAAAATATTTGTCGATAATGATCCTTCACCGGTTTTTTTTGGCACCGGGTCGGAAGATTATTTTAATTACGCATGGTCGTCGCCCGATATCTTTTACCATGCCTACTGCGGACAACCCCGCAACGATGGACCGGGTACAAGGGGATTTGTAACCAATTTCCGTTGGCACATTATTGACAATATCCCTTTCACGGATCAATTTGCATTTTACATGGAACTGATGAGTCATGAACCGGTCCCGGGTTTTTCTTATGCCCGGGTGGTTTATTGTTACGGATTCAGGGGCATGCATGATGACAACGACCGCATTTCGGAAGAGGATGTGAGGCTGCTGCAGTTACCCGGGAGTTGGCTGCCGGTTGCAAAAAAGGGGTCAGCAAATTCAGTTTTTTACCAGGCTGAAGATATTTCAACCGGAAATAAAAATACCTCGGTCATTCCTGGTTCATTATGGGCCGGAGGTCAGTTACTCGAATGGGTTCCGGAACAGGCTGGAGAGAAATCCCTTCTGAACCTGCCGGTTACTGAAGACGGAATTTACACGATCTGCATTACAGCCCGGCTAACCGGTCATTCAGGATCATTCCGGGCAAAAATCAACGATACTGATTTTGATCAGCAAGGAGGTCAGATTGATCTGAAAACAGATCATGGCATTTTATCCCGTACGTTTAATTCAGATGCGATTCATTTACAAAAAGGAATGCAAAAATTGACCCTCGAAGCCGTCCGGACAGAGAGTCCTGTCGGAATTGATTTTATATGGGTACAGAAGATTAATTGACGAAAACATTTAAACAGATAAACATGAAGCCATTTTCACGCAGAAACTTCTTAAAAGCAGGCACAGCAGTTTCTGCCGGATCCCTTTTTGCAGGGAATACTGTCTTCCCCTGTACACTTAAGACTGCTGAGACAAAGAAAAGTATCGTCCGGATCGATCCGGCACCTCAGTTCGACATTGCCCCAACCCTTTTTATGCAGTTCCTGGAACCACTCGGCACAACCGAACCTGCCATCGAAGCTGCATGGAATTATCGTAAAGACAATTGGCGTGAGGATGTTATAAAATGTGTGGCCGCCTTATCTCCCGGGATGATCCGCTGGGGTGGAAATTTTACACGCTATTACAAATGGAGGGAGGGAGTTGGCCCGGCTGAAAAGCGACCGTGGATGTATAACTACTATTGGGGTGGAAAAGAAACAAACCGGGTAGGGACACATGAATTGATCGATTTTTGCCGTAGAGTTGGCGCAGAACCATTGCTAGGGGTCAATTTTATGAGTGATGGTTTTGAATACTTCAAAAACACTTCACACGGAGAAAACCGTTACGGAACACTGGAAGAAGCCGCCGAATGGGTTTCCTACTGCAATGATCCGGATAACCCGGAAAGGAAAAGGAATGGAGAAACCGAACCGTTTGCTGTTAAATACTGGCAAATCGGAAATGAAACCTCTTATGGCGGCAATGATGGCTTTAGCCTTGATCAAGCGATTGTCCACACACGTGAATTTGCAAGGGAAATGAAGCTGCGCGACCCCTCGGTTAACCTGATTGGCTGGGGTGATGCGCCGGATGTTTCCCTGTTTAAAGAAAAAGAGGGTGAGGAGAAAAACAAACTGTGGGCTTCAAAAATGATTAATGAGAACGGCGATTTTCTCGATATGATCGCCATCCATATGATGGGTATATATCCTGAAAAAACCAGATCACTGACCGGAATGGAATATTTTAGATATCCTGAAGAAGCATGGAATGAATTTCTTGAACTGGCAAAAATTGCTGAATATCGTTTATCGAAACTGAAAGGGATCTTACGGTCAGCCGGAAGTGAAGCAAAAATTGCAGTCACAGAGGGGCACGTTTCACTTTCGCCGTACAACACTAATACCATTCTAATGAATTGGCTGTCGGCTGCATACCATGCCCGGACCATGAATACATATCTCCGGAATGCCGACCGGGTTGCTATCTGTACAGGAGCCGATTTTTTTGGAACACGCTGGACAGTGAATGCGGTCAAAATCCCGGTCCCCGGCGGTGATTCTTACCTGCTGCCCGTTGCGACGATCATGAGACTTTATAAAAACCATGGCGGCAGTCAGGGTGTTAAGGTGTTGGAATCGCCGGCAGAACTTGATGTTGCTGCTACCCTGAAAGATGACAAACTGTTCCTGCATATCCTGAATACGCAATTTTCTTCGACGGTTAAGATCAATGTGCACGTTGACGGTTATACCATTTCTTCGGCGACTGCCCATGAAATTGCACCTGCTGATAAGCTGGCTTATGTGGATGACGAACGCCAGGATACCTTTACGCCGGTTGAAAAACAGATTTCCAATCCTTTCGATTTTATAATTCAACCAGCTTCAGTGAATGTGATTGAACTAAATCTTAAAAAACAGGAATGAAAAATACGATTAAGAGAGGGCAGAGCCCAAATTTGTTTGAGGCTCTGCTGAACGTGAGTATTTTGCGCAACGCAAGAGCGAAAAATTTGACCTGTTTGTGTCTGTTAACAGCGTTCCTTTTTACAGGAACAGGTAATTCTTTCAAACCGGAAGATCAATCCGGAACAGCCGGTGAAGACAAACTTTCAAAATTGGATAAATTCCTGATCACAAAAGATGAATTAACGCTAAAACTGAAGTATGAGAATCCGGAGAAGAAAATAGCTTTTCATCATTTCAAAGGAGATTATCAGACCTGGAAAAAAGAAGCGTTAAACAAATTGACTGAACTCATCGCGTATACGCCGCCCGGGGCAAGGAATGTTTCTGAACTCCGGACAACGATCATGGATGGGATAACCTATCATGCTTTAGTGATGCAGGTGAGTCCTGATCTTACAATCCCGGCTTATTTGCTGGTCCCTGAAGGAGAGATCAGGGGAGCAGTTATGGCTATCCAGGGACACGGTTCGGTTGAAAATGTGATCGGACTGGAGGAAGATTACCATCACAAATTTGGATACGAACTGGCGAAGAATGGTTATCTGGTCATTGCACCCACGCTAAGAGGGTTCAGTACCCTGAGTGATCTGGCCGAACAGACTCCGGTCGACCGGCTCGATTATTGGGTCACCTATTCCCAGTTTACACTCGTTACCCATTTAAATTTGTACGGAGAAACATTGATTGGAAAAACGATCGAAGATTTGATCGCCTGGGAAGATTGGGTGTGCACGAATTATAGATTCGGGAAAATTGATGTGGCCGGGATTTCCTATGGCGGCGATCTGGCATTGTATTATCCGGTATTTTCCAAAAGGGTGAACAAAATTTTTTCGAGCGGATCGCTCGGGTCATTCAACCTTATTTTCTCACGTTGCTATAATGCACCGGCACATGGGATCCCAGGGGTTTTAAAGTGGCTTGACAGAAGCGATATTGCCGGGTTAAATGCGCCAAGGCCGATCCTGCTTCATTATGGCGAACTCGACATCCCGTCCGAAACGAACTATTCGGCTTCCAATAATGAGTCGGTCGGGCAATCGGTCAAAGAGTTAAAGGATATTTATGCCCGGGAACATGCTGAAGATAAAATATCCCTCCATGTGACACCCAATATACACCATGAGATGGATGTGGAACTGTTAAAGGCATTCCTGAATAATGCCGGGAACCAGTAATTTCTAATAAAATAAACCGGAAAAAGTGTTTTACAAAATTTTTTTTAATAATACTTGCTTCGAGGGTAAAAACAGATTCTTTTTGCTTCTGTTTGTTTTGATGGTGATAGAAGGATGTCAGAATGTGGTTCAGCCGGATTACTACTTTAAAATAACCCCTGAAACTACCGCCCAAACACCCGCCAGCCCTCTATTGTACAGTCATTTTATTGAAATCGGTTTTGGATACCAGATTCCACCGATGATGGCAGAGCTTTTTTTTAACCGTAGTTTTGAGAAAATCCCCCAGTATAACGGGAAAAGTAAAAATTCGTTCGGTTTGTTTTTAAACGATAGCCTGTACATTGACGACTGGAGCGGCGAATCCTGGTATCATAGTGGTTATGAACACGACAACTGGTATGTCATACCGGGAAAACCTGATCACCCTGCTCTCATCAGAGATGATTTTAATTATTTCGTCACGCAATCCCCGGAAATTAAGGTGGTCATAGAACTTGTTGACGGAGGTTGTGGTCATGGGGAACAGAGTATTCGGCTCATCAACAAAGAAACAACCAGGTGGGGAGGATTTGCCCAGGATGGTAAATATCTTGAAAATGGAAAAGACTACTGCTTTTCGGGTTATCTGAGATCTGTTTCAGGAGGGAAGAACGTTGAAGTAAGGTTCTCCAAACCTGGAGACTGGGGAGAACCTTTTTTTTCAACGCGATTTAACCTGACCGCGGAATTTAAAAAATACGAATGCACGGTTCCTTATTCCGGCCCATCTGAAAAAGTTACATTTTCACTCTTTTTGGCGCCGGAAAGCAGCATTGAGGCAGATGCATTTTCTTTAATGCCGGAAGATCATTTTTACGGGTGGAAAAAATCGACGGTGGAAGCAATAAAAAAGATCAATCCCGGAGTAATCCGTTTTCCCGGTGGTTGTTTTGCTTCATTCTATCAATGGAAAAAGGGGGTTGGTAACAAGGACCTTAGGCAACCGGAACCCTCATATTTCTGGGGAGGACTGAACGACAATGATCTTGGAACGGATGAATTTGCCATGTTATGTGATGAAACAGGTGCTGAAAAGATGTTGTGTATCAATATGTATCTTCCACAAAAAGAAACCTGCTTAAATAATCAGCAGGATCCCTGGCAATCTGTTAGCTATGATCTGAAGCAAATTACCGATCCGGATCAGGGCGTAAAAGATGCCGTTGACTGGGTAGCTTACTGTAACCTGGAAGAAGGAGAGCATCCAATGGCTGACTTGAGGGTAAAAAATGGTTATAAACAACCGTTTGGTGTTAAATTTTGGGAGATGGATAATGAAATAGCCCGTTGGTTATCTGCGGAAGACTATGCCTGTGAAGTGATCAGGTATTCAAAGGCCATGAAAGCGATTGATCCAACTATAAAAATCGGGATGATTACCTATGATTTTGATGAAAAAATTCCTGAGATGCTTGAAGTCGCGGGTAAATATATTGATTTTTTTGCTGACAGGGATGACCAGTACGAAGGAAGGCTAGAAAATTTGATCTCCTTATTACGTCGTTATAATTTGAAGAACGGCACAAATATTAAGTATTGTAATACGGAATGGCAGGTTCATCCCTACGGGGCTCCGAATCCAAAGGAAAAGGTGGAAGACCGGTTCCTTTACGGCCACAAAACGGGAATTAAAAGAGCTATGGTTTTAGGAACCTGGTATTGCGGATTGAAAACAGCCGGTTACCTGATGCATTGGCAAAGAAAAGGAGATATCGTTGACTTTGTTAATTTTAATAACCTGTCAAACACACATGGACAGGCGGTCATTGAAACCCCTAAAGAGGGTGCCTACCTTACAGCTCCCGGGAAAATATATGAATTGCTTTCAAAGACACCTGCACGTTGGCCTCTTGTGATCGAAAAATATGAAGCAAACCGGAATGATTTGATTCAAGGCCAGGCAGCGTACAGCTTAAATAAAGACACACTGGTCGTTTTTGCATTAAACCGTTCTGATACCGCAAGGATCATGGAGTTCGATCTCGCACTGTTGAAAAGTAATTTCTCATCGGTGGAAACGTCAGTCCTTGATGCAGATGATATTTTTGCCCGTAATAAAATCGATATGCCCAATGAAATAAGAAAAACAGAATGGACCGAAAAATCAAATAAAGATCATATCAGCGTTCAAAGCCGCGCCAGATCATTTATCCAGGTCGTTCTTACAAATCCGGCACCTTAAAAAAATCTTTACAGATGAAACGAGCACAGTCCATATTGCCGTCTGAAAAATTAGTATATCTGTTCGTATGCCTTGTTATTTCCCTGATGCCGAATACTGCAAAGGCACAAAACCAATCCTCTCCTTTGGCTGGTGCGGATTGCATGACTCCTTCCCTGTCTCACTATTTTGACTGGATCAACAGTCAGTACGAAGGGACTACAGAACAGCAGACCATGGTCAATCTCGATTTTTTCCATTGGCTTTATAATCAATATGGTACGAAGCTGGATATCTATTCCCTTGATGTCGGGAATATTGACGATGGTCCCTATACTGCCGGGGTTGGACGGTTGATCCCATATCATTACGGTTCTATGGCATCAAAAGAATTTAAAGAACAGTTTCCTCGTGGTTTCGCTCCTTTGGTCGAAAAAGCGGATTCATTTGGCTGCAGGCTTGGCATATGGCTGGGCCCTGATGGGTTCGGGACAACGCCTCAGGAAGAGAAGGAAAGGAGTGACTTAATGGTCAGCCTTTGCCGCGATTACCACTTCCTGTTATTCAAGCTTGACGGAGTTGCGGGTCCTTTCCGGGATGAGAAAGCCGGGGTGCTGATTGAAACGTTAAAAATGTGTCGCAGGTATACCCCCGACCTGATCGTCAGCTCGCAAAGGATTGATTTTGGAGAGGCGGAACCATATATTACAGACCATCTTTGGGAGGGAGAAGAAACTTATGTGGACGTTTTTATCAACAATCATTCAACGGCGCCGCACCATCGTGCCGGCTCGCTGGAAAGAAAACTGACGCCCGGTCTTAGCCGTAAGTTCGGTGATCATGGGGTTTGTTTTTCATCATGTCTTGATTACTGGGAAGACGAAATGATCCTCCAGATGTTTAATCGCAGCCTGATCCTTTCGCCCCAGTTCTATGGTAATCCATGGTTCCTGCGCGATGATGAATACCCTCGGTTTGCCCGTTTAATGAATCTGCACAGGAGATACCGGAAAATCCTTGTCAACGGCTTTCAGTTGCCGGAACAGCAATACGGGCCTTATGCCATGTCAAGGGGCGATGCAGGTACCCGGCTGATCACGCTCCGCAATTTGTCGTGGGAACCTAAAACTTGTACGCTCAGGCTGGATACGTCCCTGGGATTAGAGCCTGTTAAAGAAGTGGAAGTCAGACAATATCATCCGGCAGAAAGGATTTTGGGTTTCTGCAAGTGGGGCGAAACAATACCGGTGAAAGTGGAACCATACCGCACATGCCTCATTAAGGTAAGTTCAGTCAAAAATGATGAATTAACAATATCAGGGTGCGATTATGAAATGGTGAGGGATATTCCGGGAAAGCCTGTCCAGGTGCACCTGCTGGGGAACCCCGGTACAAAAGCCAGGTTCAAAATTGTACCGGGACAACGATCGTTTCAAAAAGGAATTATCGATGGAAAAGAATATGCTGTCAAAGAACTTGAAAAAGGGCTGGATGTCGTTTTCCCGGGTAAAAAGCTGGAACATGCACCTCACCGGAAGTTAGGAACCCCCTATCTTTTAAATGAAATACCGGAAGATGCAGAAGCGTTGTTTGAAGCCACCTGTTTTGCTGCCGATAACAATGCCCTTGAAGTACGCTGTATCGAACGTTCAGGTGATTCAGACATTCCCCAGGTGAATGCCTGCAGGGCAGCTTTTTTCAATAAACCCATGTTTGTAAATCGCGGGATCTGGGATAAAAATTTATTTGATGGCGATATGAATACTTTTTTTATCGCCAGGTTAAAGGATAAAATGTTCCGTCTTGATATGGGGAAAGTTCAGCTACTGGATGAGATTATTATCAGGATCAGGGACCGGCAGGAATACAACCTTAACCCCGAAATCAATTCTTTCTCGAAGCAGGCCTGCGCAGAAGTATCCGGCGATCTGGCCCGGTGGGATACCGTCAGGTTGGACTATAAAGGAGAAGGAACTATTGCGCGCATTCTTCTTGGCAACGATCAGCCGGTACGTTATCTGCGGATCACAGGTCCTCCCAGGCGAATTGCTGAAGTTGAAGCCTATCGTGACGGTAAACAGGTTGACCGTACCAACTGGCGTGCATCTAACCTTTTTAGAAACTATGCCGGTGATCCCGCTAAAACAGCCTGGAAATTTGAATTTACGTTACAGGAATCAGCACCACACAGTTATCTGGCGGTAGCCCTGAATGGCAGGCATGGAAAAGAAGGCGCCTGGGCAGCCTTAAAAACAGGCGGTCAATATATCGGGGCTTCCGATCGTGCTGTTTCATTTCCCAGCAATACATGGGAGTATTTTAACGTGGACAGTGAAAGCAACTATACTTATTATTTTCCTGTGAAACAAGATTATCTCGGAAAAGAGATGGAGCTTGTCATATTGGGTTTGAAAAATGGCATAGCAGAATTTAAGTCCGAAGTATGGCTTACCGCTTACCCGTGTCCGGATCAGAAAATATGGGTTGAGCTAAAATAATAATCAGAAAACTAATTCGTGGTCATAAAAACGCAGCTCCGTTAAAAAACGGGGGGATTTTAAGCCATTCCGCTTCGTTTGGCTGCCATCGCCGGCGCTAAATTGAAAGTTGATCACTCAACCTGTGAATTCTTCCGGAAAGAATTTGACATTGA
>CAZOYZ010000010.1:0-4901 GCA_964584045.1 uncultured Prolixibacteraceae bacterium
CAGCGCGCCCAAATACCTCCATCAGCGTATACACGTTGTCGTTAATGCTCAGGCTGCCACTGAACAGGCGTTTCTTCAGTGTTTCATCTTCGAACGTCACTTCCACATTATAAATCCGTTCTATTTTTTTAGCCAGTTCTTCAAACGTTTCGTTTTTAAACTGGTATACGCCATTCTGCCAGTAGTCATAAAAACTGTCTGTTACCTCCGATTCAGTGACCTTTCCTGAAGACTTATCAAAAACCAGGCACTGAGAAGGCGTCATCAAATAGGAACGAAATCGATCCGTCTGACTATTCTCTTTTACATCAAACCGGATCTGCCCTGAGATGAGTTCGGCTTTGATGGATTGATCGTCCGGGTAAGCAACGACCGCAAATTTTGTTCCCAATACTTTGATCCGGTTCTGTCCGACTTTTACCAGGAAAGGATGTGCCTTATCATGGGTGACGTCAAAAAAGCCCTCTCCTTCCAGTTCAACGACGCGGTTTTTACCTGTAAATTCTTCAGGATAGATCAGTTTTGTTCCGTTACTGATCCAGACTTTCGAGCCGTCCGGCAACACCACAAACGATCTGTTCCCGTGAGGCACAAAAAATTCATTCATCGTAATTTCACGGTGAAAATCCCTTGTACCGGTGAAGTATCCTGTCAGGAGCGCAAACACAACAAGGGCTGCGTATTTTACAACACGCCATATCCGGAACGATTGCTTTTTTTGACCGGACTTTTTCCTGACCAGAGAAAGAGCCTCCTGGATTTTCGTTTCCGGCATATCCTTGCCATGTTGCATAAGTGCCCATAGATTTTTATACCGGATGTATTCTTCCTTGTTTTCGTCAGCCGCTTTTATCCATTCGATCACTCCGGGACGATCATTGAAGGACTGATTTGACGTGATAAATGATATGAGCCGATCCTTTTCCATTTTTCGATTTCTGTTTGTAGAATGCGTAAGTACCCTTCATGCCCTATCTCAGTTTCAAAAAAAATGCAACTTGTGTGGCATTTTTCTTAAAACATAAATACGAGCAACGCCAGGTAATCTTTTAACGCTACTTTGAGCACCTTCAACGCTTTTGTGATTTGAGCCTCGACGGCTTTCACCGAAATTTGAAACATGCCGGCAACTTCGGCGTTTTTCTTGCCTTCCATCCGACTTAAAATGAATATTTCGCGACACCTCGGAGGCAACTTTTCGAGGGTATCATTCATGATCTGTTCAATTTCCATGAATGTTACCAGAGAAGTGTCCAACCTTTCCAACGCCTCCAGATTCACACCAAACAAAGTCTCCTTCGCAATTTTGTGGTCTGAATACTTCTTTTTCACCTTTTCATGGCGTAAAAACATCAGGCAGCTATTCTTCACATTGGTATACAGATAGCTCTGCAACTGATTTTCATTCAGAAATACCGGAGCTTTATCGAGTAAGGTAATAAACGCATCCTGAACAAAGTTCTGGGCATCTCCTTCAGGCACATATCCTTTAGCGAAAGCAACTAATCGCGGGTAATAGACCGTAAAAGCAACATCGAAGGCAGCTCCATCTTTTTTATTTAAAAGAGCGATCATATGGTTAGAAAGTACCGTCATATACCACGAAATGTTTCGCAATAATAGCAAATAACTCAATTCCAAAAAAATGTTTCAGGCGCGATCATTGCCTGGTCTGTTTGTTCGTATCAAATCCAACTGACCGGATCGGAATCTTTGTTGTCCATATTTGCTAAATAGTTCGGTAATTTTTTCCCTCACATTAATTATTTGAAGTCGAATATTTCAGAAGTCGGGATCTATTTTGTTAAATACTTTTTTTATTTTGAATATTTCTTTTCTTTTTTAACGGCGGTATCAATGAGTGACTGAGGAATAGCAGCGCTTCCCAGCACAATCTTATTAACCAAAAATTCGGTCTTCCGATCTTCCATTGACATCGTAAAACTGCCTGATTTGAACATCCCTTCGGAATATCTGCTGATGTATTCATAGATATCTATTTCGAACAAGGAAACCACTGAGCCGGTTACCACAGTCAGGCCCATCCAGCTCTGATCTGCATCCACCCCGACAACATACCGTTTCTGTTTGAAATTACGGGCTGCATTGATGATTCCCAGGTTGGAACCAGTTGCCAGGGCAAAAATAAGATCGTAATTTGGCAGAAGCGATTCTGTAAGTAAATAGGCCGAATCAGGCATGTCAAATCCTTCAAAACCAGAACTTAAAAACTGTGTGGGGCTGACTGTTCCGCCTGCATCAATAACACCTTGTTTAAATCCACTTTGGTATTCGGTTAAGAAGGACGCATCAAAACCAGCAATTGTGATAGCTCTGCATCCCTGCACCAGCTTTGCCGATAAATATCCACCAATGTATGATGGGGCATAACTTCGGTAAACAATCGATGCCATTCCTGGGTATTGCTCTGTTGTTCCTGCCAATAGCAAAACTTTATGGCCGCCATAATTGCCATTCAACGCATTGACTGCTTTTACAAACTGACTACCGGCAATGATAATCAATGAAGCGGATTCAATATTACCCGGCAGAAGGGGAATATTGTTTATCCACTCCTCCCCCTTTTCCAGGCTTTCAGGAATGATATAATTAACGCGAAAATTAAAATCTTTTGTCGCTTCCTCCACTCCTTTATACACTACATCAATAAAACTCCGATCGCCAAGACCTTCTGCCGGTAAAAGTACATTTACCACCAAATTAGGGGTAAACAATTCGTATTCATCCTCTTTCTGGCATGAGTTAAGTACGATAAGGAGTGAAAGCACAATATAAATTGAGATGCCGATTTTCATCGAGTTATAAATTCGTTTAACCTCAATTGATAAATATTTCCGAAATTCTGGTAATTGTAAAAAGAGACATGAGATCCATTTACATAGGAAAAGCATCGCTCGTACAGATCACTAAAAAGGAGGTTCGGTGCTACCGCCATGGCATTGTTGATGGAATAAGCAAACTTATCGGCCAGGTAGGCACGCACCTCAGCATCAAAAAAACAGCCAAATGATGTTTCGTAAGGATTGGCCCCTGTCATTAACATAACGGCTGGTGTAGTTATCGCTTCTCCTGTTTTACCGGAGTAACAAGTTTCCATGGTCCAGAAAATCAAACGGTATTTTTGTTTTTCATACATAGTATTAAATACTGATTGCCAGAATGCAGGTGTTAATATTTCCTGGCTGCCCGCGTCTATACTCATTCCTTCGGGCGATCCATGCCCTACAGTAAATATTAAAATATTGTCGGTAAGTGAAGTATTAAAAACAACAGGTGTTTCAGCTGTTTGTGTTCCGGTGAAGATGTTGAATATCGCCTGACTGCTCAGGTCACTCATTTTGTAATCAATTTCAAGATCATGGTATAAGTTTTTCCCACCAATTTCATTTCGCACTACCCCAGGCAAACCATTGTATTTGTTGTAAGCTATATCATCCTCTATAACCAATATAATATGGTCATCATCAACTCCATTCGATTTCAGTATCTGATACGTATTTAAAACATCAGCCTGGTGCCTGTAATTCCAATAATCTTTTGAAGTTGCCATCAAAAAGGCGTATAATCCTTTCTTTGGCTGTAGTATTGGCCAGATGCCAAAATCAAAAAATTGCTGTTTTTTTTCTGAAATAACGCGATAAGCAGCCGATGTGGAACTTATTCTACCACCTGCATCGGAGGTATAAAATTCGGTAACTACGAACTGACCGGCATCAACTCTCCAATGACCGTATGTGGTAGAACACACATCGGTGAAGTAGAGTTCATCGAAATTAAGATCACCACTGGCTCCTTTCAGATCGGGATAGATACCATTTTTTATGAAATTAATTGCATTACCAATTTCATCACGCTGCCACCTGCATTTCCCGCTTCGTCCCGAAACAACTTTCTTTAATGCTTCTACCAGCAATCTGCCTCCCTCTCCTTTCGATGATTCAAGCGCCAGAGCGATTAGCGTTACCGCATCGTACATGTTGGCCATATAGGCCCCCGGATATTTTTTGTACCTGACATTGTATGAGATATCAAACCCAGAAGTAGGATCAGAAGAGATCGTTGTCCCTTCAAGATTTTCAGCAAGGGTGCCAAGATTAGTGACCAACTCTGGCAAACAGGCTACATCTGAAAACAACAGACGCGATTGCTGACCGTTAGCCCGGTATGCTTTGGCAAGTTCAATGTTGAGTGCAGGTAAATTTAATGCGGCGATAACGGCATCGGGATGAGTGTTGATCATTTCTGTCCACGCACCCGCACATGCATTTTTATCATTTGGAGCAATAACCTTGATAGCTGTCACCTTTATTCCAAGCTCTGTCGCGAAATAACCAAACCAATTTTCAAACGAAGCTCCATATTCTGATTCTTCTGTTATTAATCCTACACTTCTTGCTCCGCCTTTCTGGGCCAACAATAACAGGGTCTTGGTTTGCGAAATGTCTGGTTCTGTGAGTCGCCAGAAATAATTTGATCCGGAAAAAGCCCTTGATATGTTCGCTGCCGAGGCAACAGGAGCAATAAGGACTTTATTTCCCGCGATAAATTTTGGCGCCACTTCAAATGTCTGGGTCGAGGTGAAAGGTCCTATTACAGCTGTAATTGTGGTGTCAGAAATAAATCCGTCGGCAACTTCAGCTATATTTTCTACGGCAATATCCTTTTTTACCAGTTCGATGTTGCAGCCTGAAACACCACCTGCATGGTTTATATTCTCGACTGCCCAATCGAGGGAATTATCCCAGTCAGAAGCATATTCGCCTGAATAAGGCAGCATTACTCCTATCTTCAGGGTCGGTAAAGGCGGCGGTGGCGGTGGAAGAGGTTCTTCTTCGTCAGATGAAGAGCAACCCTGAAAGAGAACAGATAAAGCCAGAACT
>CAZOYZ010000010.1:5001-28642 GCA_964584045.1 uncultured Prolixibacteraceae bacterium
ATCTTCGAATCTACAATCCTTGCGTAAATCTGGGTTGTTTTCAATGAAGTGTGTCCCAACATTTTTGAAACCGTTTCAATCGGTACTCCATTGGCTAAAGTAACAAAAGTTGCAAAAGTATGCCGGGGCAAATCCAAACGTTTGGATTCTATGCGGCACTCCAAAGCCATGGGAATGTTAACCCAACTTGCAGTTAATCCGAATGGAATTCTTGCTGTTCAATCGATTGGCAGTTTTCGAGTTCAGATTTGTGTACTACGGATTTTCATTTCGTGAAAGGTGCGTATTTGTATTTTAGGGCATCGTAAAGTTTCCGCACCTGCCCATTTGGCTCCGAACAACGACGCATCATGATCACTTCTTCATGGTTGTTTTGCGCCAAAGTCGTCACTGCTTTTTGGGTGTTCATGGTCCGCACGATCTCGCGCCACCCAGAGTGAATGCCTTCTTGTTTTAGTTGGTGTCGGACGGTGTTCACCAGCCAGTATGCCAACAGCCCCAGGTGAAGGTGGGCCATCGTGTTTTCATCTTTTTAGTGATAAATGGGGCGAAGGTCGAGGTCGGTTTTCAGGACTCGAAAAAACTTATGGAGAGCTCTCCATAAGTTTTTTAAGAAAATGAAACAGAATTTTCATCTTCATTACTTTTACGGGGAGAATGAGAATGCCATCCGGACACAAGTTTGGTGCACGCTGATTGCCCAACTGCTCATGACAGTCATCCAGAAAATGGCGCAAACTAAAAAGGCATTTTCCGTTGTAGCATCCCTGGTACGGATACACCTGATTAGTTTACTGGATGTATTCGAGCTTCTACGGAGCATCAAACGGGAATACTTGAAGAAAACAGAGCTTACCGCCTCATCATTGCAAACAAAACTTGCATTTTAGAGGGGGGTCACTTTTGAAAAAGAAATAATAACAATGACAATCAGTTAATTACTGAGCGCTTGGCTCAGATTTGCAAATTAGTCGGATAATAAAGGAAAAAAAATTGTTTTCATTGTTTCTTTTTTCATGCTAGTAGTTCGTTCATAGGTTAATCATTTAGTTTTTAGTTGCCGTACGGAACTCACAGATAAATATCAGTTTGAGCGTAAACTGCAGTGTGCATGTTCGCATTACAGGTCAATTTTCAGCAAATATAATTAATAAAATAAACTTATACCGGTCCATTGTGCCGGCATAAGCCAGCGATTCCAAAAGAAGAATTACCCTCTGCCATGATCATGAATATCCCCGGGCGGGACATCGATTATGACAACAGGAAATATCGCTGAATGTCTGTGGTCTTCGGCACCGGCGCATGGTCGGTGGCAGCGGATCTCTGGTTAATTCTGCCTGCCAAGACTTCGGAAGGAAGCTAAGTGAGCGGGTAATGCCCGCAGCCTGCATTTCCTGGTAACGTTCAACCGACGTTTCTGACGCAGGAATGCTTTACCAGGCAAGTATGGGAATCTCCCCTTCAACCGGAACTGTGGCCTGAGCTTACAGAATCTGAGCATTATTCTCCGCCTTACCCTGCGCGACTGTCTTGCCAGACAAGAAGCTAAAAAGGAAATGAAATCAGAAGGATGAACTTTGTCATCATGGTTTTTTTAAGATTTTTTCTTGTGAATTTCAAATAATCTCAAAAAGTGTAGTGTCCGGAGTTGAAAAATCACATGTAAATCGCTTATTATAAACAGGTATCGTCTTTCCTGTGTATAGTTCTTTTACTTCCTTTGCATTGACAGGCAGGGTAATTGTTTTTTTCCCTCCTTCTGCTGTATGGACTGCCACCAGTTTCTCGTTGGCAAACACAGGGATTTCGTCGTTGCACCAGATGGTAGCCCCGGCTTCCAACGCTATTTGTTTTAATATCTTTGGAGTGACCGTATCATAGTCTGGAGAATAAACAGAGACCCAAACATTGCGCTGAACTTTCGTAATACCGGGGGTATTAAATGGTGTGCCGGTCAATTCTTTTACCCTGTCCACATCTAAATTTCCACCATTACTGATACCCGGGGCATATATAAAAAGTACAGCCCGGTTGTTATTAAAGACATGTTTGTCAAGGATTTCTTTCTTTCCATGTGTTACTTCAAAAAGCCCTGGGAAAACCACCAGCTTATATTGGTTAAAGTCTGCTTTTTCAAGGTCATTAAAAGAAAAAACATCAAACGGAGCACCCAGCCTGTTCAATTTGTTCCGGGTACCCTGGTATATTTCTTTGACAACCGGGTTCAAATCGTTGATCAACCTGGCGCTCTGAGGGTCCACGACCAACGCGACTTCTGCCAGGCTCTTCAACCCAGTATTATTGTATTTGTCCCATATTTTTTTGCTTTGCCCCACTATTTTCATTGTTTCGGGAGTCTTAAAAACTCCTCCCCACATGTCGAAACACCATAATGAAGCATGGTTGATGACAGCCAGTGAAAATTCACGTTTCAGGCCGGCAGTTGTTTCGGCCTGGTCTTTCCAGGGGACCATCCACCCGATGGACACATACTCGTCCAATGCAGTATTGTAAGTCGGTGTCCGGTGGTCTATCTCATGCAAAAAACCTTTCCCATTCAGTATGCGTGTCCCGTTTGGGACCATAAAACCACTTCCTCCCCCCATCTGCCGGTCAGAATAGGTTCCCGGGCTGATAAAAAAATCAATATCGGGAGAAACGTATAACTGCTCATATTCTAAATGGCCTGCTCTGACCAGCCGCGATTGTGTCAGCTCAAGGACATACCCGAAAAACATCCCTATTTGCTTATCTTTGGAAATAAGTTCCCGTATGGTTTTCGCAAATTTTAAAACCGTTTTTGCAATAAGATCACCTGTAAAATAAAAGTAGTCAATAATATCCTGCTCCTTTTCCGGGTCACGGATCAGGTTATTGAACGATGCCCGGTCAATCCGCTCATAAGACGGGACAGGAACATTTTGTTTCTCTTTATCCTTTAACCAGTCTGACCATGCCTTTGTTTTGGTCCTTCCGGCAACCCCGTTACTGTAATCCATCCACTCGTCTGTTTGCCCGCCAAGAAGGGCATACGCTTTCACGAGGCTGCCATATCGTGCTTCCATGTGTCCGACAACAGCAATAAGGTAATCGGTTATATGTTTTACCCAATCCGGATTGGAGCATGTATTGCTGAGCATGGTGAAGCTTTCGCTTTCTGCACTTTGTCCGCGAAGTGATAGTTGCCGGTGAAGCCACGCCGGTGAATTCAGGTCGATCAGGCAGATAAATTCCGCATCGGGATTTACTTCGAGCACATCATCGAACTGCCTGTTTAACGAACCGAAATCATATTTATCGAACCAACGCCAGACAGGAGGATATTTTGAATAGGGCTTGCCTAACGAATTATCGGTATTTGCCGCGAAGATTGAAACCGTATTTACACCCGATGCCCTGAACTGTTTCATCGCTTCAAATTCGGGCCAAAAAGAACGGTAAGCAAAAAAATTACCCTTTTTTACCAGAGGAAGAACCTTTAATTGGTTCATGTTTTTTTCAGAAGCTGATAATGGAAATGGTATAGAGGAAGCTAAGACAGAGCTTCCCAGTAACTGGATTGCCCGTCTTCTTGAAATTTGGTTTTTTCTGTCTGTTCCCATTATTGTTTTTATTATTACTGATGAAAAACCTGTGATACAAAATCCAGCACTTCGGGCAATGCTGTCCGCCAATAGGTCCAGGTATGCCCCCCGTCGCGGATGCGGAATTCGTGGGGGATTTCTTTCTTGCGCATGGCTATGTGGATCAAAGAGTTCACTTCGTACAAGAAATCATCGTCCCCACAGTCGATGTACCAGCGCACAGCCTTTTTCTGTTCCTCCGGCATGTTTTCAACCAGGTATAAAGCGCTGTACCGCTGATAATATGTTTCTGCTTCCTTTTCAGTAATGGTTTCTTTTTCCCGACGTTCCAGGTGTTCTTTTGCAGCATTTAGCGAAAGCAGCCCGGCATTGGCACTTAACGGGCATGCCGATGAAAACAGTTCAGGATGATGCAAGGCATAAATGAAGGTGCCACCGCCCCCCATCGACAATCCCGCGATTGCCCGGTAACGTTTCTCTGCCCTGATCCGGTATTTTCCTTCGATAAAGGGGATAAACTCTTCAAAAAAGAAATCTTCGTAACGCCAGTCCCCTTTTACCGAATTAAAGTAACCTTGTCTCCCGGCAGTGGCATCGGGCATCACAATAATCATGGGCGTACATCTTTCTTCATTGATTGCCTTATCAGCGACATACAAGACGTCTCCATGTTGTATCCAGCTTGTCTGGCTACCGCCAGCCCCGTGAAGAAGATAAAGCACCGGGTAACTTCTCTCTGATGTTTCATAATCAGGGGGCAAATAAATCGCGTACTTCCTTTCCCCGTTAAGGATGGTGCTCTTCATCGACAGGTTGTCGGATACTTTGCCATTTTGGGCAATTGAGATAGTGGAAATTAAGATACTCCCCAATACGATTACTACTGCCCAATACAAGTTCATTTTTAATTTCATTACCATTCTTAATTGCTATTACATCTTTGAACTTTTGAAAACTTACTTTTTAAAATCCTTGTATAAACCTGAAAAAATGAAATCACCGGCTTTCCATATTTCTATGTCTGATAATTCGATAGACCCATCAGGGCCTTGAGTGTCGAAATCAATCCGCAACTGTTTTAATTTCCCGTTGTCCCAGTTCTGTACTTCCCGCATAATATTTCGCGACACCGCGGAGGCAACTTTTCGAGGGTATCATTCATGATCTGTTCAATTTCCATGAATGTTACCAGAGAAGTGTCCAACCTTTCCAACGCCTCCAGATTCACACCAAACAAAGTCTCCTTCGCAATTTTGTGGTCTGAATACTTCTTTTTCACCTTTTCATGGCGTAAAAACATCAGGCAGCTATTCTTCACATTGGTATACAGATAGCTCTGCAACTGATTTTCATTCAGAAATACCGGAGCTTTATCGAGTAAGGTAATAAACGCATCCTGAACAAAATTCCGGGCATCTTCTTCAGGCACATACTCTTTAGCAAATGCCACCAGCCATGGATAGTATACCGTAAAAGCAACATCGAAGTCGGCTTCATTTTTTTTATTTAAAAGAGCGATCATATCGTTAGAAAGTACCTTCATAGATCCCGCAAAATGTTTCGCAATAATAGCAAATAACTCGATCCCCAAAAAATGTTTCAGGCGCGACCGTTACTCCGTCTGTTCGTTCGTATGATCCCTCAGTTTTTATTCACCAAATATGACGAAGGACCAACATCCGCCGTATTGTCATGCTTTCTTGCACGGAATCCCGGATACAAACTTCAAAATTTTATCCGTTTCGGGGGGTCAGCATGGTCCGTGTTATCCATTGCTTCCCATTTTCCCAGGCTCTATTCATAAATGGAGATAATCATTAGTAAAAATTTCCTAATTTTGAAGGGAGAAGAAAATGCGGTTATGGATATTAAAACGTAGCTTGTGTCACTCCTATCCATTTTTGGTGAATATTTTGAATCAGAATAAAATGAGACTATTTTTAACACAACTTTTATTTTTCATTCTGTTTTCCCTCCAGATTTCGGCTGGTGAGCGAGGTTTAAAATCCTTTTCGTTTATTCAGTTGGCAGACACACAGTTGGGATTCGGTGGCTACATGCATGATATGCAGTCGTTTGAGCAAGCTGTAGAACAAATAAATGAATTAAATCCCGACTTTGTAGTTATTTGTGGTGACCTGGTTAATGTTCCTTGCGATAGTTCGTATGCTGATTTCAACAGGATTAAAGCCAGACTCAAAGTGCCCTGCTATTGTACTCCAGGCAATCACGACATGCAAAAACTTCCGGGCGATACATCTTTTTTTACTACTTACAGAAAAGTGATCGGGAAAGATTATTACAGTTTTAAACACAAAGGATGTTCGTTTATTGTTGCGAACACGCAGTTATGGAAAACTGATATTAAAGGTGAATCTGAAAAGTACGACAGGTGGTTTGTTGAAACAATAAAAACTCTCCGAAGTGGGAGGCATCCTCTATTTGTCATCGGACATATTCCCTTATATGTATCAGAGCCAGAAGAAAAAAAAGCATACTTCAATGTTGATCCTGCAAAAAGAAAAGAAATTTTAGATTTGTTTACTGAGAGCAATGTGGTTGCATATCTCTCAGGACATACCCATAAGTTAGTCTGTAACGAATATAATGGGATGCAACTGGTAAGTTGCGAAACGACCAGCGAAAATTTCGATAAACGTCCTTTCGGATTCCGATTATGGAAGGTTTCTTCCGATTCAATAAGTCATCATTTCATTCCGCTGAAGAATAGAAATTAAACTACGAAACGAGCATGAAACCGCAGTTTACGGCAGATCTTCTTTCCATTTGAGAATCGAAAGCGAATTATGTCAGGAAAGATTTTTTCAAATTAGATATTATAATGCAAAACCAAATGAAAAATTTTACATTTTTATTAACTGCAGTTTTGTTGTTTATTTCCTCTATTTCAAACGGGGAGAATGGGAAAAAAGCTTTTTACGGAATGTGGACCCTCGATATTGATGAGGGAAAAGCTGTGGGGTGGTTAAACGTGAATGAAGACAAGGGGTATCTTGATGCTGAATTATTGTGGCGCGGTGGCAGCGTCGTGCCTGTTGCCCATGTTTACTTTGCCGGAGACGATATCCTGGTAGTTACCCAGACGAACGAAGTTCGTATTTCAAAGGAAGGTGACCCGGAAAGGAAACATGAAGTTACCCAAACGTATCGAATCACCCGCAATGGCGATAATCTGGAAGGAGTGCTTCTGTCTCCTGCGCGAGATGGCATGAGTGAAAACATCACTAAATTCAAGGGGTGGCGATTACCGGATCCTCCAGCAGCGCCCGACTTAATGAAGGTAAAATACGGGAAACCCATCAACCTTTTCAATGGTAAGGCGCTTTCGGGCTGGGAACTGATAGACCCGAAACAGTCTAATGGTTTCAAAGTAATTGATGGAGTTTTAGTCAATGACCCTGTAAAGGTCGAAGGGAAACATATTAGCTATGGAAATATTCGGACGAAGGAGGAATTTGAGGATTTCAACCTTAAACTGGAAGTGAATGTTCCGGAGCACAGCAATAGCGGGATTTACCTTCGCGGAATGTACGAAATACAAGTGCTCGACTCTTATGGGAAGAAGCTGGATTCACACAACATGGGCGCCGTCTACAGCCGGATTACCCCCGCAGTGGCAGCAGAAAAGCTAGCTGGAGAGTGGCAGAGCTTCGACATTACCCTATGTGATCGTCATATCACCGTGATTCTGAACGGCACAAAAATCATCGATAATCAGCCAGTTTACGGGCCTACTGGCGGTGCAATTATTGCTGATGTATTTAAACCCGGGCCAATTTATCTGCAGGGCGATCACGGAAAAGTCTCCTATCGGAACATTGTACTAACCCCGATTATAAAATAGGGCATTGTGTTTTTACTGTTAGTCGCGACGTACCCCGGAGAGAAACCATCCGATGTAGAACACGACATGATCCAATCAATAAAGCGGCCGAAGGTTAAAAGACCTGTTGGCCGCTTTATTGATTAATAGAGAGGTTCAAAAGGAAGGGGACCATGAATAAAGGTATAATCTACAATTGCATAAACAACTGTCACTTTGCGCGACCGGCCAATATGCCTTCCCGGGGAATAATTAACTCATGCTGGTAATGCCGGTGACTTATTTTTTCAGATCGGGGTACCAGTTGGTGAGGCGCAGATATACGAAACGAGCGGCTTAAAGCATATTATATCTGACCTAAGGCTTCTTTACCTGCCTCTGTGAGATTTTCGACCGACCACTCAGGTTCCCAGACAAGATTTATTTTGACTTCAAAATTGGGATAACTGGCCTCGATCAACTGTTGGGCATCTTCAATGATTAATCCGCCCATCGGGCATCCGGGTGAGGTAAGTGTTAAATCAATATCGATTTTATGTTCCGGCTCATTGTAAGTCACACCGTAAATCAACCCCAGATCAATAATGTTTACCATTAATTCCGGGTCAATGACCCCTTTAAGTAATTCAAATATTGTCTTTTCTTCCGTATTCATAAGGAGACTATTTATTTTTTGGTTTGTGAAATATGATTTTGAACAGATTAAAGTTATAAAGTGTTGCAGACAGAAGCAGGACGATTGCGCCCAAAAGCAATATGGTGATTACAGATGCCGAGATTCCGATTAGCAGTAATACAAATCCAATCGCAAAAAGCCATAACTGTGCGCTGGCAATTTTTTCGGAATAAAGGTCTTTCGGTAAGGGAAGTACCACTTTCCCGATTCTCCCCCGATAAACTTTTAGCCAAACAATAAAGGGTAGTGTTTTGTATGTTTGTCCCATGACCAGTGAAGTAATAAACCCAATCACAATTGCACTTCCATAAGCCACTGAAAGGGGTAGCGTGAGGTTGTTCAGGAATTTGAAATTAAACAGAAGTGAAAAAATCAGGAAGAAAGGAACAACCAGTATCAAAAATGAAAAGGCCGTTTGTTTCATCCCGATGTCAAGTTGCTTTTTCACCCTTTTCGTATAGGCTTCATAAATAAATGACAGGTAACTAAAGATACCCGGAACAACGACTATTGCGCTCAATATGACACCAGATTTAATCTGTAAGAACAACGACACAAGTCCTGCAGTTAGTCCAAGGTTAATGGCGTAATAGGCAACTTTTAACTTTTTGGTATTAACCTGGTGTGACACCATAAACATCGGCAATAATTTACTGCTGACACCAATAATCAACTGAATAAACCATCCAACAATACCAGCATGGGCATGTAGTTTTAACAGTTCGATTTGTGAGGCTTTTAAAAACGGATAAACCTGATTAATGGCCAGGGTTAAACCGGCCAAGACCGTAAATAACAGCCAAATTGCCGAAGTAACGATGAAGGTTCTTTCTATTACTTTTTTCGTGGACGAGTGTGCAGTAAACAATACATTGGCAACAAACAACACTACGGCTAAAACAACAAATGTTGCCCCAACAAACAGGATGGTGCCAAACGAAAATTGCCAGAAAGCGGAGGCCAGTAAGATTGTGCCCATTCCCAGCATTATAAATGAAGCTACGGCAAATGGCTCGCTATATAATTTCACTTCCATGATGACCGGGAGTAACTGGTACAAGGCTCCAAAAATAATCATGGTAATCCAACCCAACACCAACAGGTGAGTGATGGCAAGCAATTCAGGATTGAAAAAATGTTGAGTGAAAGCTTCCGGATGAATTACGATAAGCAGGGTAACTGCAAGCCAGGTTAGTCCCCCGAAGGCATAATGAGGAATAACCACTCTGGGAGATGGGGCATTTTCGCTGGCTATTTGGTTCATTTATTTATGGATTAGGAGTTTCACATTATTCTCATCCACCTCAGCAATCCACGTCTTGAAATTCCTTTCAGCCAATTCGGGCAATAGATATTGGGGTACTTTTTTATGATGTACATAGAGCGCGCCGTTTTCTTTCAGTTCTTCCAGCTCTTTTAAAATGGTAACCATGGGCAGTGGCATCTCCAAATCACGAACATCGATTTCATGAATATCCTTTTTACAGTTAACCCTTCTTTCTTCATGTTCTGACAAAGAAACCCGGAATACCAGGTTGCCGGAACGGACTTCTTCTTTGGCCTCGGCTACTTTAAAGAAATAAGTGTAAACAGCGTCTTCTTTTGTTTCGATCCTGCTCGCGTATCCTCTGGTATTTGCTATCTTGATCAGCGGTGTTGGTTCAAATGTATTGATCACTTCCAATGCGTACCCGTCCTGAAGCGTCATTAATTCACCCATTATTTCATTAAATGGATCTCCGCCCCTCTCCAAAGTTGGCCTGATATCCAACGAGATGACCTTTGACAAATTAATGGCGTTTACTATTTCGGGATTTGCAGACTGCTCCATCTTCTCTTCTTCCGGAACTGTATCTTTTTCAATCTCAAAACCTATGTCAGCAAGTGATTTAAAAAGGACATCAATGTTACATTTCCCAATTCGGGCAGCATCTCCAATACTGGTTCTTGAAGCTAATATTCCACGGAGCAATGGATTTCTTAATTTACTGAAATGCGGATTGACAGAAACGATCGTCTCAATGGTATTTGGGTTATCTTTAATAAGAGCTGATATTTTTGTTTGACTGTTAATTTTCATTTTTCCAGAATTTAATTATCAAAATTTCAAAGTCCTCCCCGGGAAATCGCAACACCCAGAAAAGCAATTATTAAGGACAGTAGCAGATTAAGCATTCCAGTCCACCGGGCTAGCATTTTGAATCTATTTCCAGAGGTTTGTTGCATTTCATCAATCGATTTCATGCCAATATAAAAATCATGGATTCCACCAACCAGCAACATAACCACGAAAAGAACCAATTTTATAATTAGTGTTTTTCCGTAGCTTGTGTTTGTGAAAAAATCAATTGTGAATGGCAGTCCCCTAAAATGAACGTTCAAGACACCGGTTATAATCAGGGCCATGACCGCAAACCAGCCATAAAACCGGAATTTAATCCCGGTTTTATGGAGCAGCAATACCCGGTTGGGCTGCTGTTTAATGCCCGGAACCAAAACAAGTGGGATGAACAACATGCCTCCAATCCAAAATGCGGCGCAAATTACATGTACAAAAACCGAAATCAAATAATATGTGGTCATACGATTTACTAATGCATCAAGATTGTTTAAAAAATCCTGGAATTTAAATTTTCATTTAGTTCATCCTATCGATCCCTCTATTCAACTTTCAATTTACTGATTTTTACCTCCCATACATCAGGCCCCTCCTGAAGGTATTCCCAACCAAATTCTTTCCCTTTTTCAGCGGTAAACTGATAATACAGCGGTTTTGGATCATGGTCGTTATGAAGGATAAAAGATTCTCCTACAGCCAAATCTTCGTAGGTTTGAAAGATTGTGGGGTGTTTGTACCTCGGTTCAATTTTCGTTGCATCTAACGTTTTCATAATTCAATATTTAAAGTTTTTAAATTTTTAGACGTAACAAATATATGAAAATTTATCCTATAAAAGGACACGCGTGTCCTTTTATAGGATAAATTAAAAACCTTGGTAAAAATATTTTCAGTATCCCTGATCATTTAATCAGTAACTCTTTCAGTACAACAGCATTATTGATTGCCGGATCTTTAGCTCCGTACAACAAGGTGACGGATTCCCTTTTGGCAAGGGCCTTCAATCGGTGTAATTCTTCTGCTTTTGCTGTTAATTCCTCACGATACCGCCGTTCGAATTCCTGAAAACGTTCCTCCTTATGGTCAAACCACTTACGAAGTTCCGGTGAGGGCGCGATTTCTTTGGCCCACTCGTCAAGTCTTGCGTCCTTTTTAGAAATACCGCGGGGCCAAAGCCTGTCAACCAAAACGCGGTAACCATCACCTTCTGTAGGCTCGTCGTAAATCCGCTTGATCTGAATCTCTTTCATTTGGCGCTTTTTATTGCGGTTGATAACTACCCGGTACAGCGCGAAAACTTACAGCCAGCCGGTTCCACCCGTTGATGGCAATAATGGCCATGGTTAAGGTAACAATTTCCACTTCATTAAAATATTCACGGGTAGCCTTGTACAATGATTCAGGCACATCATTTTCTGAAATAAGTGTCAGAGCTTCCGTCCACGCCAATGCAGCGCGTTCACGTTCGGTATAAAAAGGTGTTTCGCGCCAGGCATTTAAGGCATACAAACGTTGTTCGGTCTCGCCTGCCTTGCGGGCGTCCTTTGTGTGCATGTCGATGCAATAGGCGCAACCGTTTATTTGTGACGCCCTGGTTTTTACCAACTCGTAAAGCGTACGTTCGAGCCCCGAACCATGTACATATTTTTCGAGTTCAAGCATACCTTTGATCGCGTCAGGATCTACTTCTGAGTAGTTTAATCTTGCTTTCATCTCCTCGTATTTTAATAATTTATATTACGGACTGTTTAACTATTTACCATTATTTTCCCTGCATTACTCCATTTCGTCCAGAGCAATTGACGAATGTGCATAAGCGCCCCCTGCCCGCATTTCGGATGCCACCCAAATTGCCTCCATAATCTCCTCTTTGCTCGCCCCTTTTCGCAAAGCTTGCCTGGTGTGTGACCTGATACAATAGGGGCATTGTGTGACATGCGCCACCGCCACAGCGATAAGTTGCTTCGTCTTTTCCGGGAGCGCCCCTTCTTTAAAAACTGTTTTGCTGAAATTGTTCCAGGCTTCCATCACTTCAGGAGCTAAAGCCGTTCTTTTATCGGCGAGTTCTTTAGTTACTTTTGGGTATAAACTTTCGCTTGTCATAATATAATTTTTGAATTTAGTATCTGATGCCGGTGCTTGCCCAAAGCAATTTTTGCGTTCGCGCACCGGATATAAATTTTTGTTACCTGTTCTATTTTGTCTTAATTATTAATAATTTACAGCAACTGTACCTCACGGATCATCTGATTAGTAAACCCCCATTCGTTATCGTACCATGCCATTATTTTCACCAAATCGCCATCCACAACCCTGGTCATATTCAGGTCAACAATGGAAGCAAAAGAGCTTTGTAGAACATCGGAGGAAACCAATGGCTCGTTTGAAGTCGATAATACTTGTTCATACCTGTCGGTTTTTGATTCTTCAATCAGAATATTATTAATTTCCTCAGCAGAAGTATTTTTTGCGGCCACAAAAGTGATGTCCGAAATAGAACCTACCGGAACTGGCGTGCGTATTGATATTCCGTCGAATTTGCCTTCCAGTTGAGGCAATATCTTTATGGCAGCAATGGCCGCTCCGGTGGATGCCGGAACCAGATTTATGGCTGCTGACCGCCCCATTCGGAGGTCTCTCTTAGCAGGCGCATCAATCAACGATTGAGATGAAGTATAGGCATGTACCGTATTTAAAATTGCTTTTTTAATCCCAATCCTGCGATCTATAATCTCCAACACAGGACCAATATTATTGGTGGTGCAACTTGCACAGGAGAAAACAAATGATTTTCCATCCAAATTGTTTACACCATGCAAAATCGTTGGCGTGTCTTTGCTTTTGGTTGGGGCGGAAATTACTACATACTTTGCCCCGGCGCGGATATGTTTTTCTGCATCCTCCCTTTTAGTAAAGAATCCGGTACTTTCAATGGCCACGTCAATGTTCAGTCCTTCCCATGGAAGTTGTGCCGGGTCCTTTTCAGAAAGAAACAATATTTTTTTATCATTGATTAAAAGGTGGCTGCCATCAAAGTTCACTTCACCTCCAAATACACCGTAAACACTGTCGTATTTGAACAAATATGCTGCATTTTCAATGCTCATCAGGTCATTCACTGCTACGACCTCCAATCCGGGAGTTTCCAGAATCACTTTCAGCGAAGCTCTTCCAATTCTGCCAAAACCGTTAATTGCTATTTTTTTCATGATCAACTGTTTTTATAAAAAGACAACAATGTCTTTTTATAAATGTTCAAATATTCTGTATTTAGCAATATTTGTTAACTCAGAGGTATTCAGTTGTTTTTTAAGAATTGCCGCAACACATACTGCAAAATTCCACCGTTGCGGTAGTATTCAATTTCAATCAGCGAATCTAAACGGACAATTACCTGAAAATTATTATCTTTCCCATTCTCATTTCTGGCTGTTACCTGAATTTCTTTTAAAGGCGTAATATCCCGGGTAACACCTGTTATGGAAAAGACTTCTTTGCCTGTAAGTCCTAATTTTTCAACATTTTCCCCATTCATGAACTGAAGCGGCAATACTCCCATTCCAACCAGGTTGCTTCTGTGTATTCGTTCGTAGCTTTCAGCCAGTACACATTTTACTCCTAACAAGAAAGTCCCTTTTGCTGCCCAATCCCGCGAAGAGCCACTGCCGTATTCTTTCCCGGCCAAAACCAGCAAATGCGTATGGTCTTCTTTGTATCTTTCAGCCGCATCAAAAACGGTCATTTCTTCGCCAGAGGGCAGGTATTGGGTAAATCCCCCTTCCTTACCGGCCAGTTTGTTTTTTATCCTGACATTGGCAAACGTGCCGCGCACCATCACTTCGTCGTTTCCCCGGCGCGATCCGTAGGAGTTGAAATTTTTCTTTTCCACCCCCCGCGCCAACAAGTATTTACCTGA
Organism: uncultured Prolixibacteraceae bacterium; assembly: GCA_964584045.1. Taxonomy (GTDB): domain Bacteria; phylum Bacteroidota; class Bacteroidia; order Bacteroidales; family Prolixibacteraceae; genus JBCFBK01. Next base: position 19,144 of record CAZOYZ010000010.1, read on the forward strand.
GGCAGAAAGTTCGTTAAACGCCCCTGCAGGAGAGATGTGGTCGGTTGTAACGCTGTCGCCCAAAACCAACAACGCTCTTGCATTTAGAATATCGTGCAAAGGTTCAGGGTGTTCCGGAATATTTTTAAAAAATGGTATTTCTTTAATATAAGTTGAACTTTTATCCCAATCGTACAACCTGCCTTTGGGAACTTCCAGATTCTTCCAAATCTCATTGCCTTCAAATATCTCCCCGTAATTCTTTGCGAAATCACTGGGAGAAAGAACCTGGTTGAGTATTTCATTGATTTCATCATCCGATGGCCAAATGTCTTTCAAATAAACTGGTTCCTGATTAGAGTCGAAACTAATCGGTTCTTTGCTTAAATCTATGTCAACCCGACCGGCAATAGCAAAAGCCACCACGAGCATTGGCGACATCAGAAAGTTCATTTTTACCTGCGGATGAATTCGTGCTTCAAAATTCCGGTTACCGGAAAGTACGGAAGTTAATACCAGATTTTGCTCGTCAACTGCTTTAGCGATGTCGGGTTGTAATGGTCCGGAATTGCCGATACAGGAAGTGCAGCCATAACCCACCAAATGAAATTGCAGGGCTTCCAAATCTTTCATCAGACCTGCTTTTTCCAGATAATCGGTTACCACCTTCGAACCCGGTGCGAGCGAAGTTTTTACCCAGGGTTTGACGTCAATCCCATGTTCTCTCGCCTTTCGGGCAACCAATCCGGCGCCAATCATTACAAACGGATTTGAAGTGTTGGTGCAGGAGGTAATGGCGGCAATAGCCACTGCACCGTCCGAAAGCATAAATTTTTCCTGTCCCCTGGTGATCCAAACTGTTTTTAGGCCGTTGCTTACTTTCGCTTCAATTTCGGTTGAAACTGTTTTCGGGCCCGAATTGGATACAGGCAAATCCCCGCCTTCGCTATCAAATCGTGTGATCGATTTTTCGACTTCTCTTTCTTCCTGAAAGATATATTTTCGATTGAAGGAATTATTCAACAGATAAATAAATTTGTCTTTAAACTCCCTTAAAAGGATTTTATCCTGTGGCCGCTTTGGCCCCGCAACTGTTGGTTCAATGGTTGAAAGATTCAATTCCAAAACCTCGGTATAATTGATTTCTTCTTCATTTTCGCGCCATAGCATATTGGTTTTGCAATATGTTTCCACCAGCGCTGTCTGTTCTTCGGAACGATTGCTTTTTCGCATATAATCCAGCGTTTTGTCATCAATGGGGAAATAGGTGACGGTACATCCGAATTCGGGCGACATATTGCCGATGGTTGCCCGGTCAGGCACGGAAAGATTGTTTAAGCCGGGACCAAAAACTTCGACAAACTTACCGACCACTCCAAATTTCCGCAACATATCAGCAATGGTTAAAACCAGATCGGTGGCAGTTGACCCCAAAGGAAGTTTGCCTGTAAGTTTTAACCCAATCACTTCGGGCATAATAAAATATACAGGCTGGCCAAGAATTGCCGCCTCGGCTTCTATGCCCCCAACACCCCAGGCCAGAACCCCAATTCCGTTTACCATTGGTGTATGGCTGTCTGTTCCTACCAGCGTATCAGGAAAAATCTCGCCGTTTCTTTCGATCACCCCTTTTGACAGGTATTCAAGGTTCACCTGATGACAAATGCCCATTCCCGGCGGCACCACACTGAAATTATCGAAAGAATTTTGCGCCCATTTCAGAAACTGGTAGCGTTCTTTATTACGCTTGTACTCTTCATCCATGTTGCGCTGATAGGAATATTCTGTTCCGAAATAATCTACCTGAACCGAGTGATCTATAACCAGGTCAACAGGTATCAGTGGATTGATGGCATTCGGGTCTTTGCCTTTTCTTGCCACTTCCGCCCGCAAGGCGGCAATATCAACCACCGCAGGAACGCCGGTAAAATCCTGCATCAAAACGCGGGCGGGTTTAAACGGAATATCTTTATCCGAACCTTTCGGCATCCAATTTAAAAGCGTTTCAATATTTTCCCTGGTAACCGAGAAATCGTCAAAATTACGCAAGGCGTTTTCTAATAAGATCCGAATAGAAAAAGGGAGCTTTTCTATTGCGAATCCTTGCTTATGTAATTCATGAAGACTGCAATAGAAATACTCCTTTCCCTTGATTTCTAATGTTTTTCTGATTTGAAAGATATCTTTTACCATAATAAGATTAGAACATGTTACTTTAATCTTAGTTTAAAACATCTGTCAATCAATTTGGTTGTGGGGTAGGAAACTTCGCCCTTATTTTTGCATTTAATGTCTGTTTCCCGGGGAATCCAGCTACTTCAGGAGAATTGTATTTTATCATGTAAGGCCTTCGGTTTTTTCTGAAAAAGCAAAACAGAGAAAAAGATGGCATCGAAAGCAGCAATTAAAAAAATATATTTCATAATTCAGAAAAGGAGAAATTTTCATCAACATATCAGATGATATTTTCAAAGTTAAAAAACGCCTTTATTCCGGCTGGGAGCTGCCATTAACCACTCTCAGAGGGTCTGTACCGCAGTTTCGATTGAAATTTCGAGTACTGCTCTGGCCCATGCAAATTTAGCTTTCATCAAATCAAATCCGGCACCATCCTTTGCAAATCTTGCTGTTCCGGTAATCAGGAAACCTGCTCCCTTATAATTTAATCCCTGAACTTCGCGGCTTCCAATGGTTAGTTTAACCAACTGGTTTTCCCCTACATTCTTTTCTGTTTTATTCATTCCTCCGACAGGAATTAACATTCTCCCGTCTGGTGTAATGTTGACATAACTATTCCAGGTATTTACAACATGAGGTCCATCTGTGCCCTGAGTTACAATTGCAACCTCCCCATCGGCAGGATGCGACAGAATCTCCAATAGTTTTTCGTTCAGCATTTTATCTCTCCCTAAAATTTAGTTAATAAATAATGAAGTTATTTCTGTTTTTTTTGAAGTCGCGAAATCAAAGTTACTTTATTTCCTGATTTTCCTAACGTTTTTTCTTTTGTTCCAAATAACCGACTGCTTTTCCCGCCATAATAAATAAGAGAAAGGACAGACTACAATGCTTACTTTTCCCTTTAGTTTTTCTTCCTGAAATGTCAATCATTTCAACTGGTGATTATTCGACCCCACAAACAAAATAGAGGTTTGGATCGTTATTTCCAAAGCGCAATCTGTCGAAGCCCGCACAAAAGTTTTAAGGTATGGATAAAAAGTTAAATAAGTACAGCGAAAAAATTACGCAGGATGAAAGTCTCCCGGCCGCTCAGGCAATGCTTTATGCAATAGGGATGGATGAAAGCGATCTTAGAAAAGGACAGGTTGGTTTCGTTAGTACCGGTTTCCAGGGAAATCCCTGCAACATGCATCTGAATGGATTGGCAGAGCAGGTAAAAAAAGGGGTGGACAACGAGAATGGCTTGTACGGGTTAATTTTTCATACAATTGGAGTGAGCGACGGTATAACGAATGGAACGGAAGGTATGAAATATTCGTTGCCTTCAAGAGAAATAATAGCTGACTTGATAGAGACAGTTGTAAGCGCACAGTTTTACGATGCAGTTATTCCTATTGTAGGTTGCGATAAAAATATGCACGGCGCCATGATCGCTCTGGGACGTCTTAACAGGCCATCAATTCTGTTGTATGGCGGCACCGTTAAAAAGGGGCGCTGGAAAGGTGAAGACCTGAATATTGTATCGGCGTTTGAAGCTTATGGTGAGCGGATTAAAGGAGATATTTCAGACGAAGACTATGCCGGAATTATAAGAAACTGCATCCCGGGTGCAGGTGCCTGTGGAGGCATGTATACGGCCAACACGATGGCTGCAGCCATCGAATGTATGGGCATGAGTTTACCATATTTTAAAAATTCGTCACCATCTTCCAACTCGGAAAGCATATTCTATTAAACCTTGTCCGTATCCTGTAAATTAGTTTATGTTATTTGTCTCTTCGTTTCATAGCTGATACAATTCCCCTCCCATGTAACAGGATTTTTAAACCATTCTGTTTTAATGAAATGTGGGGTTGTTTCTTCTCGTGTTCGTTAATACTGTATTTGTATGTAGCAATAATATCACGATAAGCAAGAATTCCAACAATTTCTGTATTCTCTTTCGAAACAACGGGCAGGACATCAATGGATTCCTTTGCCATGGTTTCAACAACAGTCAGTAATGTATCATTCAGTCCTACATAAATGTCATTGCGTTTAATAAGTGTTCCAATTAAACTTTCCGGCGAATGTTGGCTGTTAAATATATTTGAAGAACTCAATATCCCTTTATACTCTCTTTCATTGCTTGAAATGATAAAATAATTTGATTTGAAGTTCTGTTCCCTGATTAACCATTCCCGAACCTCTCGAATGCTATTCTTTTCACTTATCACCATTCCATTGTCAGTCAGAACTTGTTCAACGGTAAATTTCTCCAGTACATCTGGTTTATATGAATGAGGTGTTTTTACCCCTCTTCGTGCAATTTTCTCTGTCATAATGGTATTCTCCATTGTAAAATAGGAGACGAAATAAGCTGTTGTACTAGTTGCCAACAAAGGCAACAAGGCATTGGATTGACCAGTTGTTTCCATGGCAAATACAATGGAAGTCAGGAATGCCCGCGAAGCACCTGCGAACATTGCAGACATACCGACTAATGCGGCTAATGGAAGTACAATACCTGATTCTGGAAACCAATAAATAATAAGGCTTCCAAGCAATGACCCGGTTGCCCCGCCAATAATGAGCAATGGGGCGAGTGTTCCGCCTGAGGTGCCACTGCCTAATGAAATAGCCCAGGAGATAAATTTCAAGATACACAAGGACAATAAAATATGGATTGACATTGTTCCTGATAGGATATCGATAATGTTGTAATATCCTACACCCAGTGTTCGGGGAGCATAGTAGCCAACAATACCAACGGCCAAACCGCCAATAGCTGGCCACCATGCCCAATGAATGGGTAATTTTTCAAATCCGTCTTCAATCAAATAAACTATCTTGGTAACCAAAATCGATACGAAACCAATGATGACACCCATTATAGCATAAAAGCCAAGTGCAGGATTGGATGCTGATTCGATCGCGCTCTTCAATGGAAATACCACTCCTGCCCTAAACAATAAATGATGTCCTGCCGCTCCGGTGATGCAAGCCATCGCCACGGGAATAACCGACCGTGGGGAGAATTCAAACAGTAATAATTCTATTGCAAGGAAAATTCCGGCAACCGGACTTCCGAAAATAGCAGCCATACCTGCCGTAGCGCCTGCAGCAAGCAATATCTTACGCTCGTAGTCCGTGATTTTAAGTAGTTGTCCTAAGGTTGATCCCAATGCACCTCCTGTTGCAATAATTGGTCCTTCGGCTCCAAAAGGTCCGCCTGTACCAATCGAAATGGCAGCCGAAAGCGGTTTCAGAAAAATAATAGAAGGGGTAATTTTACTCTGATTGGTTAATATTTGTTCCATCGCTTCGGGTATGCCGTGCCCTCGGATGGCTTTAGAACCGTAGAAAGCCATCAATCCAACAATTAGTCCTCCGATTGCCGGAATGACAATTACAAAGAATCCGTACGCATTGTCAGCAGGGCGTGATGGCTCGATGGAAAAATTTCCGTAAAAAGAAATATTTGTAAAAAGGTCAATAAGATAAACCAGCAACTTTGCAGTAAAACTGATACAGACGGCAATTAAAACGGCTAAAACTGAGATCGTAAATATTCGCTTTTTATCATAGGGTTTTCTTGCGTGAAAATGCTCTTGTTCCAATACCGGATTCAAGGAAATTGAAATGGGGATACCATTGTTTAGTATATGACTGTTTCTCATTCGGTTTTATTTATTTCAATTTATTTTAAATAGTAGAATACCAGGACCAGTAACCCCTGCAAGAGCATTGTTCCATCTAAAATCCCGTAATGAAAATAAGTCAGTTTTCTAAATTTATTTTCATTCAAAAATAAAAATGTAGTCAAAGTCGAAATGCTTAAAGCTTCAATAATAAACCAGTGATTTTGTAATTGGTAATGAACGAATGAAATAAGAAAGAAGATAAACAAAGACAAATTGGCAATGGCATTCGATGTGTTTTCGTTAAATAATATTGGAATAGTTTTTAATCCGGCTTGCTTGTCGACCTCGATGTCCCTGATATCGAATGGAATTGTAATGGCAAAAATGAAAAAAGATCGTTCTGCTAACATGGTTATGACGTGGACTTTGTTGAACATAGTATTTGATTGAATAATGGGTAACAGTATTGTTGAAGAGGCCCACACAAAAGCAATTAAAAATATTTTCAGATAAGGAATTTCCCTTAGCTTGAAGATGCCTTTCTTATTCCAGAATACTGGCATTGAATAAAATAAGGTAAGCAATGCAATAGGAACCAATGTAATTAGTACTTCTTTTTTAGCAAGTAAAGCGACGCAGATAAAACCTGCCAGTGAAGTAAATACCAACAAGTAGAATCCATTCAGGTTATCTCTGACCCATTTGTGTTTTTCTGAGTTTAATGCTTCTTTGTTCGTGATAACAGTGATGAATCGGTGCAGGTTATATTCAAACAATGTAGCAAAGAAAATGATAAATAAGTAAGGATGCCATTGTGGCTTCATTCCCAGTCCTATCTGGGTTTCTATGGTAAGAAAAACTGCCGCAAAAGAAATATAGAGGTTCGAATTTATTAATGCCTTAATAAGTTTCCAAACAGGTCTTCCACCAATATTTTCTTGTTCATTATAAATAATGTTTTCCCTAATCCCTTTAGCCAGAGAATAGCTTGGCTGCCTTGGCCTGATGGTAATTCTTTCTTTATATTTAGAATAACGATCCATTTTTATCACTCCCGAAAGAAAAACCTGTCCTACATTTTGTTTTTCAATATCATACAAACTGTAATTTATCGAACAATAATGATTGGCAATTGTTTTTTCAGACAGGATTAAGATAGTAGTCGAAGAAGCTTCTCCGAGTATATTCATTTCAAAATACCTTAGCTCCGATTTTCTTTCAAAACAAATTTTCAGTCCGGCCTTTTTTAGCTGTGCTTATATCACAGGCGAGGTCAGACAGCAAAATATTACATCCAGGTAATTTCCCTCATCGTTTTGGCTGCATTTACCATTTTCTTAATTGCTTCTTTTGTTTCCTCCCATTTTCGTGTTTTCAAGCCACAATCCGGGTTCACCCAAATATTTTCCATTGGAATCACTGTAGTCGCTTTCTTTAGCAGATCAACCATTTCTGCATCGGAGGGAACACGAGGGGAATGAATATCATAAATGCCCGGACCAATATCGTTTGGGTATTTATATCCCCCAAAAACATCCAGCAGTTCCATTTGTGATCTCGAGCATTCTATCGTAATTACATCGGCATCCAAGGCAGTGATGCTGTCAATGATATCATTAAACTCGGAATAACACATATGCGTATGAATTTGGGTCTCGTCTTTCACTCCGGCATACGAAAGCCGGAATGCATTTATTGCCCAATCGAGATAAGTTTTCCATTCGCTTTTCCGAAAAGGCAACCCTTCCCTAAGCGCTGGTTCATCAATCTGAATGATATGGATATGAGCTTTTTCCAAATCGAGAACTTCGTCCCTGATAGCCAGAGCTATTTGATTACATGTAACAGAAAGAGGCTGGTCATCCCTGACAAACGACCATTTCAAAATAGTAACCGCCCCTGTCAACATCCCCTTAACAGGCTTTGAAGTAAGCGATTGTGCGTACGTAATCCAGTCAATGGTCATAGGATCTGGCCGCCGAACATCGCCAAAAATAATTGGAGGTTTTACGCAGCGCGATCCGTAGCTCTGAACCCAGCCATTTTTGCTAAACACAAAACCATCCAACATCTCTCCAAAATATTCGACCATATCGTTTCGCTCAAATTCGCCATGGACCAGGACATCAAGTCCAACTTCTTCCTGCCAGCGAACCGCTTTTTCGATTTCACGCTGAATAAGCCGATTATATTCAGTTTCTGAAAGTTCATTTTTCTTCAGTTTTGCCCGCCAGGTTCTTACATCTGCAGTTTGCGGGAATGAACCAATTGTTGTGGCCGGAAAGGGTGGCAGCATAAAGCGCTTCTGCTGTTTTTTTTTCCGAAGTGAAAAGGACGGCCTTTTCATCGCTTCAAATTGTTCTATGATGTCAAGACGCGCTTTAACCAGGTCATTGTGAATCAAAGCCGATGTTTTTCTGCTTTGTACGGCCCTCTGGTTCTCTTTAAGCAGTTGTATTGACGTTATATTCCCGTTGTGTTTCGACAATTGGTTTAAAACAACAACCTCTTCAAGTTTTTGCTTCGCAAATGAAAGCCATTGCTTAATTTCAGGCGATAAAACGTCTTCGTTAGTTTCCAATTCCAGGTCACAGGGAACGTGCAGCAAAGAACAGGATGGAGCTATCATCACCCGTTCTTCCCCAATTTTTTCAACGGCTGTCGCAATAAACTTTAAAGAATTCGTAAAATCATTTTTCCAGATGTTTCGGCCATCCACGAGTCCAAGCGATAATTTCTTTTCGCCGGAAACCAGGTTCATCATGATCTCAAGTTGTGCCGGGTCCCTCACCAAATCAAGGTGGATGGCATCCACTGGCAAGCCGGCAACCAACTCCACATGATCTGACAACCCTCCAAAATAAACCGCCAGTAAAAATTTAACGGAAGGGAACTTTTTACTGATTTGTGAATACGCGGTCTTGAAAGCTTCCTTTTGTTTCGGCGTTAAATCCAACGCCAAAAATGGTTCATCAAATTGAATCCATTCCACACCATTATCCACAAGCAGTGAAATCATTTCGAAGTAGGCTTCGAGAAGGTTCCCCAATAAATCAATCCGGTCGAAGCCTTCCTCTTTTTCTTTGCCAAGCAGTAAAAAAGAAACAGGTCCCAGAATAACTGGTTTAGTAATTATACCCAACCTTTTTGCTTCCTGAAATTCATCAATCAATTTAAAACCCGACAGCCAGAACTTTTGATTATTGTGAAATTCAGGTACGATATAATGATAGTTTGTATCAAACCATTTGGTCATTTCCATGGCTGTAATATCAGTTACCCCATCCTGATAACCTCTTGCCATTGCAAAGTAAAGATCCAGTTTCGATTGATCTGAATCACGGGGAAGCTGCGCGTGACGATCCGGAATCGCGCTAACCGCAAACGCTAAATCCAACACGTGGTCATAAAACGAAAAATCGTTGGACGGAATCAATTCAATACCCAAATCCTTTTGTGTCAACCAATTTTCCTGCTTAATTGCGGAACTAACCTGTATGAGTTCTTTATAACTGATTCTGCCCGACCAATATCCCTCAACCGCTTTTTTGAGCTCCCGGTTATTCCCAATCCGCGGATACCCTAAATTGTGTGTTATCATTTTTTACACTTATTAATTAATATTCCACCCATTTCACAAAACTAATAAAAATATAAAAAGATCTCCTTGTCTTTTTATATTTTTATTTATATCTTTACAAATGAATTTCAAATCG
>CAZOYZ010000010.1:28742-31106 GCA_964584045.1 uncultured Prolixibacteraceae bacterium
ACTAAACAATTAGGCTATGCTTGGAAAAACAACAGAATATGCAATAAGGGCTTTAGTTTATATCTATATTCAAAACGTGGAAAGGGGAAAACCTGGATTTAAGGAAATTGCGAAAATGATTGATTCACCGGAACAATTTACAGGAAAAGTTTTGCAAAACTTAACCCGTGCCAATATCGTGTCTTCTATGAAAGGCCGGGGAGGTGGCTTTTTCTTTAATGAACCCGCCAACCCGATAACCTTATTTAAAGTGATAGAAGCAATAGAAGGCAAAGAATATTTTTCAAAATGTGGTTTCGGGTTAAAGCGCTGTGATACCAATAATCCTTGTCCCATGCATGATGATTATGCACCGATAAGAGATTCATTTTTTAAGATGGTTAATGAAAAGACTATCCAGTCGCTGGCTCATAAAATTACAAAACACGAGGCCACTTTAAACAGATTATAAATAAAATTAATAAATGAAACGAATCGGAATAATAGGAGGATTAGGACCTGAAGCAACAATTGATTATTACAAAGAAATAATCAATGCATTTAAGAAGGAAAAAGGAGATCTGGATTATCCGGAAATCATCATTTACAGTGTGAATATGGCACATTTCATCGGGCTGATGAGAGAGAAAAAATATGAACAGGCCATTGCGTATATTTCTGAAAAAATCGAAGGCTTGAAAAAGGCCGGAGCTGATTTTGCCGCCCTCAGTGCGAATACGCCACACCAACTATTTGATGAATTAAGAGAACGATCAGAAATTCCTTTGATCAGTATTGTGGAAGTAACCTGCGACGAAGCGAAAAGTAAAGGATTCAAAAAAGTCGGACTGTTCGGAACTGACCTGACCATGCGGGCATCCTTTTTTTCGGATGTATTCAGGAAACAAGGCATTCAAGTTGTCGCTCCTGATGAAGAAGATAGAAAGCTGATCAACGACAAGCTTTTCAGCGAGATTGAACTGGGCATTTTCAAAGATGAAACTCGGGAACTGCTGATCGGAATCATAAAAAAAATGGTCAGGGAACAACAAATCGACGCCTTGATTTTGGGATGTACAGAACTTCCGTTAATTCTGACGGCGGAAACTTATGCCGGTATTCCCATTTTAAACACAACCAAAACCCACGTCGAATCAATTGCAAAGTATTGTCGTAACACATAACAACATGTTAAAATAACATATAAAATGCAATACGCTGTTAAAATAATTGAAAAGAGCAGGTTAACCCACGACGTATTCCGCCTTAGGCTGGAGAGGCCGTCGAATTATTCATTCCATGCAGGGCAAGCCATTGAAGTTTCGCTGGAAAATCCACGTTTCCAGGGGGAGAATGCCCCATTTACCTTAACCGGGTTAAGCAGTGAAAAGTATCTCGAACTGATCTTTAAAGTTTACGCCGAACACAACGGGATGACTCTGGAAATATCGAAATTAAAGGAAGGCGACGGGCTTATTATCGGAGATGCCTGGGATTCGTATAAAAACCTGGGACCGGGATTGTTTATTGCAGGCGGGACCGGGGTTACACCATGTGTTGCCCTGCTGCGCCAATTGAATTTCGAAAATCGACTGTCAGATAGCAAACTCCTTTTTGCTAATAAAACCGAAAAGGATATTTTCCTTCAGGAAGAGCTAAGCCAAATGCTTGGGGAAAATTTCATTAACATTTTGTCGCGCGAGAAAAAGGACAATTTTTTATACGGACACATTAATCCTAAAATTCTGAAAGGTCAGATTTCCAGACCCAATCAGCCTTTTTACATCTGTGGCCCGGGTAATTTTGCCGAACAGATCCGCGATCAATTACTGGAACTGGGCATCGATAAAGATCTGATAATTACAAGTTACTAGATGGGATTGAAATTTCATCCCAACTTAACCGGAAATACAAAAGAATATAAAATGGCAAAATATGAAAACAGATTTTAGTCCTGTCTATCCTGTTTATTACGAAGTATTTTCAAAAGAACAGGAAAAGGAATTTAGCAAAGTGTTTTATTTCGGGAATGGTACAGAGTTGGAAGAATCCCAGGGTAAAATCACGGGTTTAATTACGAAAGGAAGCATTGAGGAATATTTGGCTTTCGATTCGGGTGACGAAGTTCGTATCGATCGTATTATATCAATAAACGGCAAGCCCGGACCTGCCTACGACGAATATGACGCCTTCGCCCTCGCCTGCCTGAATTGTAATGTTGAAGATGAATAAAAGCGATTTGCGGAGAATCTACCCTTCCGGTGATTTTTTCCACATGTACCGGCTTGTTAAGCTCCGAATTTCCATCTGGATAACATTTGGTGATACCTGCTGTTCAAAAATTGAAAAGTATCTTCATCGAAGCCGAAGCGATCAGCAGGAATG
>CAZOYZ010000011.1:0-1987 GCA_964584045.1 uncultured Prolixibacteraceae bacterium
CCTGCTGCAAACCGGATCAATTCTCTCGTTCGATAAAATGATCGAAAAAGGGATTGAGCCGGGATACGCTTCGAAACTGATCCAGTATGGCTGGGAAGTGATTACCGAAGCTTTGAAACACGGAGGGATCACCAACATGATGGACCGGCTCTCAAACCCGGCCAAGATCAAGGCCTGGGAACTTTCCGAAGAAATGAAAGATCTGATGCGTCCTTTATTCCAAAAACACATGGATGATATCATGAGCGGTGCATTTTCGTCGACGATGATGAAAGACTGGGCCGACGATGACCGGAAACTGTTGACCTGGCGCGCTCAGACTGCAGAAACTGCTTTTGAGAAAACCCCTTCAACCGGAGAAGACATCAGTGAACAGGAGTATTTCGATCATGGGGTTTTGCTTGTTGCCTTCGTGAAAGCTGGTGTTGAGCTTGCTTTTGAGACCATGACCGAAACAGGTATCAAAGCCGAGTCAGCCTATTATGAATCCCTTCACGAAGTACCGCTGATCGCCAATACTATTGCCAGAAAGAAACTTTACGAAATGAACCGGATCATTTCGGATACCGCCGAATATGGCTGTTATCTGTTTGACCACGCCTGCAAGCCGTTGCTTTCCGGTTTCATGTCGAGAATTGAAGCCGATGTGATCGGTGAAATCTACGGCGAAGGATATGACAACGGCGTTGACAATGTTCAGCTGATCGCAGTGAATAAGGCCATCCGTCAACACCCTGTTGAAATTGTCGGCGAAAAGCTTCGTTCGTCAATGACTGCCATGAAAAAGCTGATCTGATAAAAAAAGCTATGATCGCGTGGTTCACTGATTTACACCCGGTTGTCCAGGCACTGATGGCCACCTTGTTCACCTGGTTTGTTACCGCTCTCGGGGCGGCAATGGTGTTTTTGTTCAAAACGATCGAAAGGAGGGTACTTGATGGTATGCTGGGTTTCGCTGCGGGAGTGATGATCGCCGCCAGCTTTTGGTCGTTGTTAAGTCCTGCCATTGAAATGGTGAGAGCGTCCGGCGGTATTACCTGGCTACCACCCGTTATCGGTTTTCTCGCAGGAGGCTTGTTCCTATGGCTGATCGACCAGCTTTTACCTCACCTGCACCTGGGTTTTCCGCGGGAAGAAGCAGAAGGGGTTCATACCTCCTGGAGGAGAAGCGTATTACTTGTTCTGGCCATCACCATTCATAATATTCCTGAGGGCCTTGCTGTTGGCGTCGCTTTTGGGGCAGTGGCTGCAGGTCTTCCTGCAGCTTCACTGGCCGGCGCCATTGCCCTGGCCATTGGTATCGGCATACAAAACTTTCCCGAGGGCGCGGCCGTATCAATACCTTTGCGCCGGGAAGGAATAAGCCGGCGCAAGAGCTTTTTTTATGGTCAGGTATCAGGACTTGTCGAGCCGGTGGCCGGTGTTCTTGGAGCCGCAGCCGTCATACTCATGGAACCTGTTCTCCCCTATGCCCTCTCCTTTGCCGCCGGGGCGATGATTTATGTGGTCGTGGAAGAACTGATCCCCGAGTCACAACTCGATAAACACACCGATGTCGCCACTATCGGGACCATGCTCGGCTTTGCAGTCATGATGTTGCTCGACGTGGCTCTGGGTTAGCTGTAAGACGTGGCGCTGAGTCAGCCGCGAACGGTTGATGATTTAATTCCCGCACCTCTCTCACCGGCGTGATTCGGATGTCCTGCTGTTATGCTGGCATTCAATCCTGTTCTTTGCGGAAAAAGTAACGGGGCGGTATCGCATTCCATTTACCATCGTCAGCTTTGTACTCCAGTTTCAGGAAATTGCTTCCTCCGCTGTCAAAATAACCGACATAAATGGGGTAATACCCTTTTTCAAGAGCAGCCTGTCCGAAGGCAGCGGAAGTTCCGTGAGGTCCGTCGTGATCAATGACCAGGTTTTCACCCAGACAAAACCGGCTTCCGTCATCCGAAGTCAGCCTGAAGGAGTAGACCGCAGTCGCGGG
>CAZOYZ010000011.1:2087-7023 GCA_964584045.1 uncultured Prolixibacteraceae bacterium
GTCGAGGGTATAACGGATTTCGCCAAAAGGCCAGGGATTCTGCAGTTGTACCCGGGTACTGTCCAGAAAGATCATTTCTTTAAAAACTCCCTTCGGAGCCGGGATATAAAAATGATAGTTCAGCGTGGTCATCCAGTTCAGGAACGCCTCCAGTCTTTTCATAAAGCCCTCCTGACCGCGGCTTTCCTCCGGAGACCACAACACCTCGCTCAATGCGGTCATCCGGGGCAATACCCGGTATTCCACAATGGCCCCGCCAGGCATATATTCCGTCCATACATTCCCCTGCGCCCCCAGGATATGCCGGGCCTCTTCCGGACTCAATCCGTCCGGGACAGGCTCATACCCATATACCTTTTCCAGGCTGACATACCCATCGAAGGCTTCCGGAGCAAGATCCCTGTCGGTGGTTTGGTAATAGTCAAAATAACAATGGCTGACCGGGGTCATGATCACGTCATGACCCATCCGGGCCGCCCTGATCCCCCCGGCTTCACCGCGCCACGACATCACAGTGGCATTTTCGGCTAAACCGCCTTCCAGGATCTCATCCCATCCGACCAGCACCCGGCCTTTCGAGGATAAAAAACGACCAATACGCCTGATAAAATAACTTTGCAGTTCCTGAACGTCAGCGAGACCTTCATCCCTGATCCGCTTTTGACAAAGCGGACATCTTTCCCACTCCTGCTTCCAGGCCTCATCTCCCCCGATATGGATATACGTTGAAGGAAACAACTCCATCACCTCCGCAAACACATCTTCCAGAAAAGCGAAGGTTTCATCTTTTCCGGCACAGAGGATGCTTATTTCCGTGCGTCCGCCCGAAGGAACTGTGGTTTGCTTTCCCCGGCATGAATACTCCGGGAAGGAAGCGATCACGGCAGCCGAATGACCCGGCATTTCAATCTCAGGGATCACATCGATCCCCAGTTCCGAGGCATAAGCGACTACTTCGCGGATCTGTTCCTGGGTGTAAAATCCCCCGTACATCGCCGAATCCCGTTCAGTCTGATCCGGTCGCCCGTTCCAGGGGAGATCTTCATGATCCGCCCGCCAGGCGCCTGTTTCAGTCAGCTCCGGATATTTTTTGATTTCAATGCGCCATCCCTGATCATCGGTGAGATGCCAGTGAAAAACATTCATCTTGTGCGCGGCAATCAGGTCAAGATATTTTTTGACAAAATCGACCTGAAAGAAATGCCTGCTTACATCAAGATGCATTCCCCTGTATGCAAAACGCGGATAATCTGTGATCGTCAGGCGCGGAACTTCAAATCCGTTATCGGTCACCGGAGCCTGATGAAAGATCTGCAACAGGCTTTGAATCCCATGCAACACTCCTTCCCTGCTCCTCGCGGCAACCGTAATATTCCTGTCGATCTTCAGCGTATAACCCTCATTCTGCTCAATCTGATCGTCCAGCTTTAACCGGATCCTGACAGGTGCTTTTTTGCTTTCGCGGAGATATTCAGCCTGAGGCAGGCTTTGCATCCGGCTCACCAATAAAGAACGTGAAAATCCGAGCGCTGTATCCGTACTCACCACTTCCACTCCCCTGTCAATTTGAAGGGTCTTCCCGTCATATTCCAGTTTAACGGGTTTGGGAATGATACTTACCGGGGATTCTTCAACCCCCTGTCTGCATCCCGCAACAGCGATCAGCAAGGCTGTGCCGGAAATCAGCAGTCGTCTGTTCACGTACTTCATGGTTTTCTAAGCAAACCATAAAGTTACAACATTACTTTAAAAAAGAAGCTTCATCATGAAACGGATAACGAACAAAAGCCTCGATGGCTTCATATTCGGCTAATCCCAGATGATCGTAGATCCCGGCGGTAGCCCGGTTACGCTCTTCGGCACGCTGCCAGAACTCGCGTTTATCTTCGCCGGGAAATACCGGAAAGTCTTTTTGTGACTGGTGCTTGAAAATAGCTTTACGCTTACGGAGCAGTTCGGAGGGGCTGATCGGCACGGCCATTTCAATATCCTCCACATCCCATTCCTGCCAGGCACCCCTGTACAACCACATATAACACTCATTCAGCCACTCATCGCCTGCCGCCCGGATCAGACGGACCGCACTAAAAATGATCTGCAGACAAACCTCATGCGTGCCGTGCGGATCCTGCAGATCACCGGCAGCAAAGATCTGATGAGGTTTTACTTTTCTCAGCAGATCAGCAACAATGCGGACATCCTTGTCCGAGGCCGGAGCTTTTTCGACCGCACCGGTTTCATAAAAGGGCAGGTTCAGAAAATGGACATTCCCGTCCTTCACCCCGCAAAAACGACAGGCTGCCACAGCTTCTCCCGCACGGATCAGTCCCTTTACGGTTTTTACATAGGGGATATCAACCTCACCGGGCCTTTTGTTCTTAAGAAATTCGATCAGTTCCCGGTTGGATTCAGACAATTCCGTACAGGGAATGTTCCTGTCCTCCAGCAGATCGACGGCAAACTGCGAAAAGCGTATCGCATCATCGTCAAAAACAGCAATATTGCCGGATGTATGATAAGCCACATGCACCTCATGTTTCTGATCGACCAGGCGAAGCAGCGTGCCGCCCATCGAAATCACATCATCGTCCGGATGAGGGCTGAAGATCAGCGATCGCTTGACAGCCGGTTCGGGACGTTCAGGGCGGCCTTTCCCGGTGGCGCCTGGTTTTCCTCCCGGCCAGCCGGTTATCGTGTCGCGTATTTCACCGAATACATTGATATTTAAATCATAAGCTCCCCCGTAATAGGCCAGGAGATCACGTAATCCGGACGATTTGTAATCGTCATCGGTCAGCTTCAAAATAGGCTTGCCGAGCTTTTGACTCAGCCAGGTCACCGCCCGCTTGATCATCTTCGGGGTCCATTCACATACACCCGCCAGCCAGGGAGCCCTGGTACGGGTAAATTCGGTGACGGCCGCTTCATCCAGATACACCGAGACATCATGATGTAACTGAAGAAAAGATGCCGGCACATCCGGAGTGACAGGCCCCTCCACCATCCGCCTGAGTATCGCGGATTTGGGCTTTCCCCAAGCCGCCAGAATAATTTTCCGTGCACTTAAAATCGTATCGATCCCCATGGTGATCGCCCGGTGCGGAACTGCGTCCTCGCTTCCGAAGTCCTTCACCGCATCTGCAATGGTCACAGGGTCAAGCTTCACCAGACGGGTGACCGAATTACCAGCCGACCCCGGTTCATTAAAACCGATATGCCCGGAACGTCCTATACCCAGCAACTGAAGGTCGATCCCGCCGCTGGTACGGATCTTTTCCTCATACCCTGCACAGAAATCGGCGACCTGATCGATTTTCACTGTTCCGTCAGGAATATGGATATTGGCGGGATCAATGTCAATATGGTCAAACAAATGCCGGTGCATAAAACGAACATAGCTTCCTGGGTTATGCGGATCCATCGGATAATATTCATCCAGGTTGAACGTCACCACATTCCTGAAGCTCAGGCCCTCTTCCCGGTGCAACCGGACGAGTTCACTGTATATCAGTAACGGACTCGAACCTGTAGCCAACCCAAGGACTGCCGTTTCACCCTTTGCCTGCTTTTCCCTGATCAGACCGGCAATGATACCTGCAATTGTTTTCGCTCCGGCCTGCTGATCTTCCGCAACCCGAACAGAAAGTTTCTCCACCGTTGTTTCAATGTAATTAAGCTTGTTGATCATGTTATACCTGTTTTTATTTCGATCGAACGAAGTAGCCGCTCAAAACTAGGAAGATTTTTCCCGAATAGAAGATGATTTGATCCAAATAATGTGCCCGCACACACAAATTTAATATTTGCTCTTTCCGCACATTGCCCTGTTTTCTGGTTCCGTGCGGGGAAGTAAGGCTAAATATGTACCTATAACATAAGTCGGAAAAGAAAAGAAATAAGTATATTCGGGCCGTGAAAAGGACACGGGAACCGTATTTTTCTGTACTAAGCGGCCGGTAAAACGGGTATCCGTATGGGGTATACCCATTTTTAACTATTGGAAAACAACCAGATTATAACCATATTAAGTTCTAAATTTTAAAGGTATGAATAAAAACAAAAGTTATGCATTGCCTATTGCAATGATGTTCGCGTTATTCTTTATGATCGCATTTGTCACAGGTCTTCCCAGTCCGATGGGAGTCATCGTTGCAAAGCAATTCGGAGCATCCAATTTTGAATCCCAGCTCGGTTTTTTCGCTAATTTTCTTGCGTATGCCTTCATGGGGATTCCTGCCGGTATCATGCTGAAGAAAATCGGCTATAAAAAGACAGCTCTGGCTGCGATCATGGTAGGGATCACCGGAGTGGTTATCCAGTACCTGTCAGGCGTTGTAGGGAGTTTCTCTGTTTACCTGGGAGGAGCATTTGTATCCGGGTTTTCCATGTGTATGTTAAACACTGTGGTCAATCCCATGCTGAATACGCTTGGTAAAGGTGGTAACAGGGGAAATCAGTTGATTCAGTTTGGCGGATCGATCAACTCCATCGCCGCGACGATCACCCCGATGCTGGTCGGATACCTGATGGGTGCTGAAGCCGGACGTACCATTGAGAAGGCCAATCCGGCCCTGTTCCTGGCAATAGGCATCTTCGCGCTGACATTTATTATTTTGCTCTTTGTTGAGATCCCTGAACCTCACATGGAAAAGGAAAGCAAGGTAAAAGACAAACATAGTCCGCTGTCATTCAGGCACTTTATCCTGGGAGCTGTCGCCATCTTTGTGTATGTGGGCGTTGAAATCGGTATCCCAAGTACGGCTAATCTGTATTTGACCGCATTTACCACTGAGCAGGCTCAGCAAAAAATAACTGAATACAATAAGCAGCAGGCTGATCCGGCTTATCTGAGTTCGCTGTCAGAGACAGACAGCCAAAATACCGGCAAGAAAACCTATGAACCCAAAGTCGTGGGCAAAGATTCCTTTGAAAAGGC
>CAZOYZ010000011.1:7123-11346 GCA_964584045.1 uncultured Prolixibacteraceae bacterium
ACCATACTGATCCCCATCAATGTGATCTTCATGATCCTGTGCGGGTTATGCACATCCGTCATGTGGGGAGGTATCTTCAATCTTGCGGTGGAAGGATTGGGTAAATATACAGCCGCTGCATCCGGGATTTTCATGGTGATGGTGTGCGGCGGAGGTATTGTTCCGCTTATCCAGGGCTATGTTGCTGACATTGCAGGATATCTCAGCAGTTACTGGGTCATGCTGATTTGTATCCTCTACATGCTGTATTACGCGTTGATTGGTTCTAAAAACGTAAATAAGGACATCCCGGTAGAAGCATAACCGCTTAGCCAGGAATAATTACAGGAACAAGGCTTTTCGTGATCACGGAAAGCCTTGTTTTTTTGCCCTTAATGTAACCCCGCATACAAATACGATTTCAGGTTTTCACGGGTGACGATCTCCAGGGGAAACAGGTCGGTAACCGGCGGCTGCTTTTTGAACAACAGGGAGTTGACCAGGTAACTGATCCCTAAAAATGCCTGTTTTTTAGGGTTCTGATTGATGAGGTAATGGATGACCCCCTCGTACATATAATGGATATTATTTTTCAGCAGATCATAACCGGTCAGTATGATGCCCCGGCAACCATGTTTGTCCAGTATAGACGCGATCAGATACGAACCTTTTGACGTGGAAACAAAAATGCCGGCAATCCGGTCACGCTTCAGCGCCGCCATAAATTCACGCTCGAGTTCCGCTTCCGGATAGCTGCCGAAATCATAGCTGTACAGGTGATACTGATCCGGCTTTTTCTCCAGCATGTAATCCCTGAATCCCCGCTCCTTTTCTTTCAGATGAAAAGCATTCCGGACCTCCTCGTAAACGTGCAGGATGGCTATATTTCCGGGCTCAGCCAGCTTTGTCGAAATCAACTCGGCCGCCAGCCGCCCGCTCTGATACAGATCCTGTCCGATAAAACTGAGTGGTTCAGCTTCAGGGATATTCGTATTGAAAAGAACGTACGGGATCTTTCTCCCTTTGAGCGTCTCAAAGAGTTCAATGGCTTCTGTATAAAAAGTCGGTGCAATCAGCATCCCGTCCGGCTCAAACTCAAGTGCCTTCCCTGCCGTTGTGACAAATGACGGCGCCTCCTGCATGTTAAAATAAAACGATTCGACCCGCACGTTGTACTGTGACCAGTCTTCCCGGGCCTTAAAAATACCCTCTCCTGACTGATTCCAGTAATCATCCAGGGCCGGATCGGGCAATAATGCCGCAATCTTGTATACTTTGTTTGATCCCAGCGTGCTGGCGATCAGATTCAGCTTATATCCGGTCTGCTCCAGCGCGTTCATAACCTTTTTCAATGACTGCGGCGATATCCTCCCCCGGTTGTGCAAAACACGGTCGACAGTCGCTACTGAAACGCCCGCCATTTCGGCAATATCTTTTATCCTGATGTTTTTGAATTCAGCCATACTTTTTCGACCTGATCGGATCTCCGGTGTCTTCAGGTACAGGAAAACGGATCCCGGGGACAAAGGTACATTTTTTATGTGTTCGCACACATGGTGATTTAACTGGTTTTCCGGTACCGCCAGATCGCCAGTCCGAGGAAGGAAAAGCCAATGAGTGTGAGCGATATAAAGTCCTCAGCCAGATCACTGAATCCTGAACCTTTCAAAATGATCATCCGTAAGATCCGGATGAAATAATAGATGGGATTGATCCGGTTAAATTTTTGCGCCAGTTCGGGCATATTTTCAACCGGCGTGAATATTCCGCCCATGAGGATGAAAATGATCATGAAAAAGAACGTGACGAACATGACCTGTTGCTGACTGTCGGTCACTGTCGAAATAAACAGTCCCAGGCCAAGAGCCCCGATCAGATAAAGCGCTGCAAAGCCAAATAATAAAACAAGACTTCCCGTTATTGGCAGATTAAACACGATGCGGGCGATGGTCAGCCCAAAAGCCAGGTCGAACAAAGCAATCACTAAAAAAGGGAACAATTTGCCCAGGATAAACTGGTATTTTTTGATGGGAGTCACGTTTAATTGTTCAATGGTACCAATCTCCTTTTCGCGTACCAGGTTCATGCCTGACAGGAACATACCGATCAGCGTAACCAGGATCGCCAGGATGCCCGGCGCCATATACCATTTATAATCAAGTTCCGGATTAAACCAATAATTGTCCCGCACTTCTATCTTTTTCGGAGGATTAAATTCAGGCAATCCTTTCCACTCCGCGATGATCTCCCGGTTAAAGCCGGAGATGATCGCCTGAGCGTAGGCATAAATCAGCGACGCCTTGTTCCCGTCGATCGCGTTGATCAGCAACTGAACGGGTGCTTCGTCATCGCGGATCAGCGATCGCTCAAACCCCTTGGGGATAGACAGGATAAAATCAGCTTCCTCCCGGTTAAAACTGTTTTCAGCTTCCTCAATATCAAAGGATGCATCTTTGATCATGAAAAACGGCGATGCCTCAAAACGGCTTGTCAGATCACGCGAAGTCTGTGAAAGATCCTGATCACAAACATAAATACCCACATTCTTCAGATCGTAGGTGGCAGCGAAGACCAGGATCAGCATTTGAAGCAGGGGGATCATAAAGATCATGGGAAGCATGGTCCTGTTGCGGAAAACCTGAATAAATTCCTTTTGGATGATATAGAAGATCGTTTTCATGATAGATGGTCAAACTGTTAAATTACTGATTAGTAGTGAGCAGCGAGTCGTGAGTATGGATTTCTTCTCGCTACCCGCTACTCATGACTCGTGACTCATTATTCCAGCCTCACCTTGAATTTCTTCACAGCCACCGAAATAAAGATCACTGCCATACCTGTCAGGATCAGCGTTTCCTTCCAGATATCCAAAAAGCCGGTTCCCTTCAGCATGATGTTCTTTAAAATTACAACGAACCAGCGGGGAGGCATGATGAGCGAGAGGTACTGCAACGGTGCCGGCATATTGCTGACCGGAAAAATAAAGCCGGATAACAAAATAGTCGGCAGCATCAGTGCGATGAGGGAAATGAACATGGCCACCATCTGCGTCTTTGCGACCGACGAGATCAGGATCCCCAGACACAACGCCATCATGATGAAAAGAATACTTTCTGCCATCAGCAAGACCCAGCTTCCGTTGACTGGTACGCCGAATACAAAGTAACCGATCAGCACAATGACCGCCGCATTGATCACCGAAAGCGCCAGATAAGGAGCAACTTTTCCCAGGATGATCTGCACAGGCCGCAAAGGCGAAACCAGCAGGATCTCCATGGTCCCCATCTCTTTTTCACGGGTGATGGAAATGGAAGTCATCATGGCTGAGATCAGCATCAGGATCATGGCCATAATTCCGGGAACAAACATGAATACGGACCGCAGTTCTTCATTGTAAACCATCCGGACTTCCGTTTTAATTTGCAGCGGCATCTTCAGCTCACCCATCTCCTTTAAAAGGTAATCATTGATGATACCGGTTGTGTAGCCGGCCAGCAATTTACCGGTATTAGGGTCGGACGCATCCGTCATGACATGCACATCGGCTCTCCCTTCCCGTTCAAGTGTCTTTGCGAAGTTCTGTCCGAATACCAGCACCTCCTTCACTTTGCCTTTCCTGAAAATCGCTTCAATATCGCCGGTGCTTTCCAGTTGCCGGTCCAGCAGAAAGTACCCTGAAGAAAGAAGTTTGGCCGTAATCTCCTGTGTGACCTCATCCTTCGACTGGTCATAGATGGCGATGTGGGCGTCCTTCATTTCATTGGTGATCACTGTACCAAACAGCAGCAACTGCACGACCGGTATCCCGAACAGGATAATGATCGTCCTCACATCCCGAAAAATGTGCAGGAATTCTTTTTTTACAAATCCGATGAATCTTTTCATAGTCTCGAGTATTGAGTAGCGAGTCGTGAGTAGCGAGTCAGGAGACTCCGCTAATCCAACGACTTTTGCAGCCCCGTGATCATCTTTTGAATTTCATCCAAATCTTCAATCAAATTATCAAAATCAGTTACGGGATAATCCAGCTTCCGGGCTATTATTAACTGAGTCTCCAGTTCAAATGCTGAGCCTCTTGCAACATTCAGAAAATGTTTAAAATCACCAGAGCTCATTCGTCCCGCTCCTTCTGCAATATTAGAAGGGACAGAAATAGCTCCCGCCTGATTTGAGCCATCAAACCATATGTCTCTTCCTTCGGAAAAGATTGAGTAATATGATAGATCTTCACTACCAGATCTATC
>CAZOYZ010000011.1:11446-13153 GCA_964584045.1 uncultured Prolixibacteraceae bacterium
CTACTTCCTACTTCCTCGCGATCTGAAGAAACACCTCATTCATATTTTCCGCTTTAAACTTCATTTTTAAGTTGGCGGGGGTGTCGAGGGCTGCGATCCGGCCGTCGACCATGATCGAAACCCGGTCACAGTATTCCGCTTCGTCCATGTAGTGGGTCGTTACAAAGATGGTCCTGCCGTCAGCAGCAGCTTCATAGATCAGGTCCCAGAACTGCCGGCGCGTAACAGGGTCGACGCCTCCTGTCGGCTCATCCAGGAACACGATCTTGGGATCGTGCAACAAGGCAACCGAAAAAGCCAGTTTTTGTTTCCAGCCTAACGGAAGGGAAGCGATCAGTTTGTCTTGCTGCTTCTCCAGTTGAAGCTTTCTGAGCAGGGCCTGCTCCTTTTCCTTTCTCTTTTTTACCGGAATGCCGTAAATACCGCCGTAAAAACGGATATTTTCCGAAATGGTCAGATCTTCGTAGAGTGAGAACTTCTGGCTCATATACCCGATATTTTGCTTAACCTGCTCGGTTTGCCGGTAAACATCGAATCCTCCCACGGTGATCTCACCCGAAGTCGGCGAAGACAACCCGCACAGGATCCTCATTGCTGTCGTTTTCCCGGCACCGTTCGCTCCCAGGAACCCGAAGATCTCTCCCTGGTAAACTTCGAAATTCAGGTGATCGTTCGCCACGAATGACCCAAACTTCTTTACCATATCTTTAACCTTTATCACTGTTTTATCCATCATACCTGTCTCCCACTCTTACGACCTGCGACTAATGACTTACGACTAATCACCTCTCATCAGCTCCATAAACACATCCTCAATGCCGGGGGCAATTTCCAGAATCTGAAGTTGTTCGTGTTTTTTTTCGAGCAGATAGTGCTCCAATTCAGCAGCTTCCACATCATCGTCCTTCGAAGTAAAATGCAGATACTGCCCGAATGCGTAGACCGTATGGGTCTTTCGCCATTCCCTGACGTCACAGATAAGCTGATACATCTGATCAGACCGGACGGCCAGCAACGACCGGTTATAATTCCCGACAATCCGGGAAGGTGTATCGATGACCAGGATCTCACCCTTCTGCATCAGGGCAACGCGGTCGCAAAGACCGGCTTCATCCATGTAAGGTGTGGAAACCAGGATGCTGATGTTCTGTTGCTGAAGCTTACGCAGCATTTCCCAGAATTCTTTCCTTGAAACAGCATCTACCCCGGTTGTAGGCTCGTCCAGGATCAGGATCTCAGGCTTGTGGATGAGGGCACACGACAATGCCAGCTTCTGTTTCATTCCTCCTGAAAGTTTGCCAGCAAGCCTGTTCCTGAAAGGTTCGATCTGGACATAAATATCACGGATCAAGTCATAGTTTTCAGCAATCGTGGTCCCAAATACGGTTGCAAAAAACTCCAGATTTTCTTCCACGGTCAGATCCTGATAAAGGGAAAATCTTCCCGGCATGTAGCCGGTGATCCGGCGGATCTGCCGGAAATTTTTTACCACGTCCGTCCCGGCCATTGATGCCGATCCGCTGTCCGGTATCAGCAAGGTGGTCAGAATGCGCATAAGGGTCGTTTTACCGGCCCCATCCGGTCCGATCAGTCCAAAAAGTTCCCCTTTGTTCACTTCAAAGGAAATATCCTTCAGCGCCTGTACCTCTCCATAAAATTTTGATATGTTCTTTACTTCAATCATCCTTGAGTCATGAGCCATTCTAA
>CAZOYZ010000011.1:13253-28346 GCA_964584045.1 uncultured Prolixibacteraceae bacterium
TAAAACCTCACTTCCCCCGGCATGCCGATCTTCAGCCGCCCGTCGTTCTTCACCCTGACTTTGACCGCGTACACCAGCTTAACCCGTTCTTCCTTGGTCTGAATGATCTTCGGGGTAAACTCAGCTTCGGAAGCGATCCAGGAAATCTCACCCTTCAGCGCCTGATCCCTTTTCCGGTCCTGATCAATGAGCACTTCCACCTGCTGCCCCAGTTTGATCGAAGGAAGCTGGGCCCCGCTGACATATACCCGAAGATCCAGTTCCGACAAATCGCCCAGCTTGACGACGGCTTTGGCGGGAGATACCACTTCCCCCGGCTCCGCATATTTCTCAAGCACCGTCCCTGACGCGAGCGTACGGATGTAACATTTTGCGAGATTATCTTTTGCAAGATTCATCTGAGCATTGATCACCCCGAGTTCACCATCGATCGAAATAAACTGCGTCACCGTGCTTTTCAATTGTTTTTCCAGAACCCGTAACCGGCCATCCACATCATCCACCTGCTGCTGTGTAGCTGCTTTGTCTGCAAACATCCGGTGAATGCGATCCTGCGTGATCCTCAGATTCGCGATTTGTTCCTTCAGCACATCGGCCTGAGCCTGAACATTAACCTTTCGGGTGGCGACCGAATGTTTCTGCGCTTCCAGTTGCCTGATCTGAAGGCTCGACAGACTGGTATCGACAACCGCCAAAAGATCACCTTTATGAACCTGGTCGCCCAGTTCCACGGGAAAATGGATCAGCTTGCCTGTCATTTCCGAAGAAATGATCGTCTCTTCGGTTTCAAAATTTCCAAAAGCATCCGATTTTTCGTCGTTTCCCTTGCAGGAAAACAGAATGGTCAGCGCCAATGCGCAAATGTATTTGGTGTTCATCTGATTTGTTTTTTATTTACCTTGAATATTCTGATAACGGACTTTAGCCGCTTCGAGCTCGATCTTATGGGTTTCGAAAGTGATCCGGGCAGTCATCTCCGCGTTCAGATCCTGAATGTAATCTGACGTTGTCAGAACTCCGTTTTCATGTTTTGAGGCTGAACTTTTGGTGATCTGTTCCTGAAGCGTAATGAGTTCCCGGTCACTTTCGAGGATGTCGTTTAACTGTTGAATTCTTTTGCGTTCCCGGTCCAGCGCAATCTGAACACCCCGTTCAAACTGCTGCTGTTGGGTCTGCACCATTTCCTGCTGAAGCTGAATGACTTTCTTCTCCCGTCTGACATTCTTCCAGTCAAATACCTTCCAGTTCATTCCGATCCCCACCATGTAATACGGATTGAATTCAGCATCCAGCATATTCAATCCCGGACGTCCGTATCCTGCCTGTCCGAAACCGAACACCTGCGGATTGCGTTTCTTTTCGATCAGACCGGCCGATGCCGTCAGCGACTCTTGCTGTAAAGCAAAGAAATCCAGTTCCGGACGCTTCAAAGGGTCGTTGAAATCAAGAGTCCCGGTACTGATCTCCAGATTCTCCAAATCGTCCGGCTCCCTGCCCGTTAAAATCGCCAGCGCGGCCAGCGCCGTTTCCCGTCCGGTTCGCAGCCCGGTCTGCTGCTGCTTTACCTTAATCAACTCAGCAAGGATCTGATCAAGATCGGACTGAAGGGTCATCCCGTTTTTTACCCCGGATTCCATCCTTGCTTTATTCGCCTCCAGCGTTTCCTTTTTCCTTTCCAGTATTTTAAGATTTTCCTGTAAAATGAAACTGCTAAAGAAAAGGTCATTCACTTGCTCCTGAATCTGATACAGCTCTACTTCCACACCTTGCAGGTTTGCCTTATTTTGCGCGTTTTCAAGGATTTCGTTTGCTTTCACCAACCCTCCGTCCCAGATATTCTGCCGGGCATCCAGATAAACCTTGTACTGGTCCTTTGCCAGTTCCGGAATATCGACATTGGGCAACTGAATGTCAATCTTAGTCACGTCCGACTGATAAGTGGCCTGAGCATTCATCAGCAGCCGCGGCAAGTTGGATGTCTGGTTGTTTTCCTGTTTCAGCCGGCTCATTTCCCCGTATAATTCCTTTTGTTTCAGAAAAGGATGTGTTTCGCGGGCCCACTGCTGACAATCATTCAGGCGCACCGGTTCCTGGGCACTTACAAATGTCCCCGGAAGGATTGACAGCATCCATAATAACAAATTCTTCATCATATCAAATATTTAGTATCAAGCATCAAAACACAAGTATCAGGATTCAGAA
Source organism: uncultured Prolixibacteraceae bacterium (assembly GCA_964584045.1). GTDB lineage: Bacteria > Bacteroidota > Bacteroidia > Bacteroidales > Prolixibacteraceae > JBCFBK01. Next base: position 15,456 of record CAZOYZ010000011.1, read on the forward strand.
AATTCTCTTTTTTTTAGACCGAAATCGCGCTTAATTTTTTCTCCCTGTTTCAGTCCCCGGTTTCCCCTCTCACTACTCGCTACTCACTACTAATAATGATAGCCCTTAATACAAACTCTTTCACGACCTGCTTCCGTTCTTCAAAAAAGACCTTTGTCGCTTGCTTATCTCCCCCGAATGCCACGTAACTGATCATCGGCCTGCCTGCAAAAGGGAACACACACAGGGCGATTACATTCACAATCAGGTGTTCCGGCTTCATCCGGACAATCTCTCCCCGGTCCATGGCATCAGCAACAACATCGTAAACAGGCCGGGGGTCAAAGCCCATTTTTTTGATCAGACTAAAAAAGAGGGAAGCATCACGGTTCACTTCCTTCAGGATAAAGGCCGGAAGGTAAGGATGCTTCAGAAGTAAATCCAGATATGTATCGACCGCCTGCTCCACCTTCGACTTAAAATCCATATCGGAAAACAGGATCTGGCTGATTTTCGGAAATGCCATCCCGATAATCCTTTCAAAAATAGCATCAAACAGCTTCTCCTTGCTCCTGAAATAATAGTGCAGCAGGGCTTTGTTGATACCGGCCTCATCGGCTATCTCCTGCATCCGCGCGCCGTCCATCCCTTTTCTGACGAAGACAACTTTTGCTGCCTCCACGATCTTTTCTTCCGTACTGTCTTTTTGTGCATTCATCTTTGTATTTTTTAAAACTCAAGTATCACAAGATAGTCGCTGATCACTGCCGGCTGACAGTTCACAACGGAATTTAACCATCTGGTTAAAACATCTGGTCAAAAATACGATCCGGAAAAATAAAATCCAACTATTTTAACCAAAAAATTTAACTGTTTGGTTAAAATTAAAAAATAATTAACCCCACAATGGCAAGTTGCGGGGTTAAAATTCGCTTATTCAGATCGTTATCATTTTGCCTGAGTGGAATCAGGAGCACTATCCGTTACAGTATTTTCGTTCCTGTTTGGTTTTCCGACAAGATAATCGGGCAATTCCAGTCCGGCCGATTTGAACACGTCATTCAGCGGCGGGATGGAAGCAAGCATCCCCTGCATAAAATTAGCAGTTGACGTTTTGCCATCTTTGCCGTTACCAGTCTCCCAAACCGTCACCTTATCGATTTTGATATTTTTAATGGCTTCAACCTGGGTTTTGACCAGATCAGGCAATTTGTCGGCGATCATCATCATCACGGCGTCTTTCGAATTATTACCCGCAGCCTTTACCATCATATCGAAACCTTCGGCCTGTTTGCTCAGGATTTCATAAATACCTTTTGCCTGCGCTTCCATTTTCATATAGATGGCATCCGCTTCACCTCTGGCTCTCCGGCGAATCTGCTCGGCCATAGCCTCCGCATCAATTTCGACTTTTTGTTTATCAATTTCGGCAGGTACAACGACGTTTGCGGTTTGAGTGGCCTTGTCGCGGCTGGCGCGGGCTAACTCAGCTTCTTTTTCAGCAGCGTAAGCTTCTTCCAGTGCCTTGGCTTGCTTCACTTTTTCTGCAGCCACAGCACGCCTCAAGGCTTCAGCCTCCCGTTCGCGGCGGTCGGCATCGGAGTTGGCAATAGTTACTTTCGCAATATTTTCACCTTCCACCGCAGTAGCATCAGCACTGGCAACCTGTACACGCTGCTCCTGGTGTGCGTCAGCCTGACCGATCTCGCCGTCACGGTTCTTCTCGGCCACGCTTTTTTTGGCATCATTAATCGCTTTGGCGGCCGCTTCCTTACCAAGCGCATCGATATAACCCGATTCGTCGTTGATATCAGTCACATTGACGTTGATCAGTTTCAGTCCGATCTTTTTCAACTCGGCCTCCACATTTGAGGATACGGCAGCCAGGAACTTATCGCGGTTACTGTTAATTTCCTCGATTTCCATCGTGGCCACAACCAGACGCAATTGTCCGAAAATAATGTCCTTAGCCAGGTTGCTGATCAGTTCCTGGGAAAGTCCGAGCAACCGTTCTGCGGCATTGGTCATAATGCTGGGTTCGGTCGAGATCCCGACGGTAAAGCGCGAAGGCACGTCTACACGGATATTCTGTTTGCTCAAGGCACTTTTCAGGTTGATTTCGATAGAGATCGGGGTCAGATCCAGAAATTCATAGGAATGAATGATCGGCCAGATAAAAGCGGCTCCCCCGTGAATACATTTTGCCGAACGCGATTCGCTGTCGCTTCCTTTGCCTACTTTGCCGTACACCACAAGAATACGGTCGGAGGGACACCGTTTGTAGCGTTTGGTCATTGCGACAATCACAATGAACACGAAGAGGACAGCAATGCTGACCATCATCACAAAATAATTTTCCATGGTAATTTATTTAGGTTTAAAACATTCAATTGGCACGTTTGGTACAGCAAACCTACTTCGCCGGACGTCTGACCAGCAGGACCTGATCTGCGATCACATCGACCACCTCAATGATCGAAGAAGTGATAATGGGGTCCTGTTCATCCGTGACTGCATCGAGTGTTTGAAGCGCTCCCTGCACGGTAAGCTGCACTTTTCCCATCCCTCTGCGTCCGGCAGGGATAGTCAGGTAAACTTCACCGGACCGTCCAATCGCGTTGCTCATTTTCAAAGTACCTGTTTCGGCCAGTTTCGACATAAAATAAAACAGGGCGGCCATGCCCAGCATCATCAGGAAACCACAAACTGCCGAAATGACGATGACCAGCCAGACCGGTAATCCGGCGTGCAAAAATCCAAGCCCCGACCATCCGAACATGGTAAAAAAAGCGATGATATTCTTCAACGATAAAAACTGGAAAGGAATATTGTCTCCGTCGGCCAGCGCCGCATCCACATCTGTTTCAACATCGCCGCCGACATCAGCGCCTACGACCGCTAAAATAAGCAGGACAACGAAAACCAGGGTAGAGGGAATAGTGACCATCCAGTAGATCTGCTCAATAAGGCTGAGATCCTGCCAAACAGGGAGAATAGAGGTTATCATGGTTTTTTAATCATTAGTTCTGTTAAAAGTAGTAATATTTCGCAACAATCAAAATCTTTAAAAATATTTTTTGTTTAACGCGAGCTTGACAAATGGAAGTAACCTACAAATAAATGAAAAAAACTTATTAAATTGCGTAACCCCGGAATCTCCGGAAATTATAATTCCAAACTAATGAAGAAACTACTTTTTCTACCCGTTATTCTTTTTATTTTTCTATGGTCGTGCTCACCAAAAAAAGAGAAAGGATGGATCCCGCTCTTTAACGGAAAAGATCTGAACGACTGGACGATCAAGATCTGCGGTTATGATGCAGGGGTCAACTACAACAACACCTTCCGTGTGGAAGAGGGACTGTTAAAAGTCCGCTATGATCAATATGATACTTTTAAAGGAGAATATGGTCACCTCTTTTACAAACATCCTTACTCCCATTACAAACTGCGGATCGAATACCGTTTTGTCGGCGAACAGGTTCCGGGAGGAGAAGGCTGGGCCTACCGGAACAGCGGGGTCATGGTGCATGGGCAGACTCCTGAAAGCATGGAAAGAGACCAGCAGTTCCCTACTTCCATCGAAGTCCAGTTGCTCGGAGGTAACGGAACGGATGAGCGGACCACCCTGAATCTTTGCACCCCCGGGACCAATGTGGTGATGGATGGGGAACTGGTCACCGAACACTGCATCAATTCTCACTCAAAGACCTATCATGGCGATCAGTGGGTAAACGCCGAAATAGAAGTTTACGGAGATTCCATCATAAAACACATCATCGACGGGCAGGTGGTCTTGGAATACAACCAGCCTCAGTTGGACGAACGTGATCCCTCCTACGAAAAGCTGCTTCCACCTGATGGAGACAAGTTGCTTAAGGGAGGTACAATTTCATTACAGGCAGAGAGCCATCCGGTCGATTTCAGAAAGGTAGAGCTTCTGAATCTGGGTGACGAATGTAATTGATTCGAGAGTAACAGATCGCGAGCCGGAGGTGAAGAAAGCCACATCATTCAGAAATTTTCAGAGCCCGTGATGCACTGCCGTTCGAGTAGCTGTTAACCAACAAGGACGCGGCAATGACAAGCATCCCGGAAACGGACACCCAGTCGGGTGTTTCACCGGGAATCAGGATCCAGCTCAGAATGGCTCCGGCAACGGGGATCAGGAATTTCCACATGTTCAGTTGCGAAACCTTCACTCCCGGCCTTTGCAGAAGGGTGTACCAGATGGCAAACGCGGCTGCTGATAAAAAGCTGAGCCAGATCAGCGCGACAAAATACTCCGGGGCGGCACCTTTCAATCCGTAACCTTCAAAAGGGATCGATATCAGGATCAGTCCGATCCCGCCAAAAAATAAGGAGGCCGAGCTGAGTACGACGGGCGAAATCTGGCTGGGACGTTTCGACACCAGGACATTTGCCCATCCGGAAATCAGGTTGTTTGCCAGCAGAAACGCAATTCCCAGCAGACTAATTGCCACTCCCGAAGGCAGGTGCCCGCGTCCGAGTGTGATGACCGCCACCCCTGCCACCCCCATCAGGATGCTGATGATCTTCATCCGGTCCAACCGGTCATCCCTCATGCTCCAATGCGCCACGGCCGACGCGAAAAGCGGTGATGAGCCCGTGATCATCGCCGCGATCGAGGCAGGCACCAGGTTAATCCCGGAGTAAAAAAACATGTACTGAATCACCGTCTGCAGTCCGGCGATCACGGCAATAAAGCGCCAGTTCCTGATCACTTCCTGCCAATAGCTCCTCACGTTGTTAAAATACAGGATCAGCATGATCCCGGAAATCATGAAACGAACGCCCGCAAACTGAAAGGGAGTATGGTATTTTAACCCGATTTTCACGCCGGCAAATGCAGAAGACCACAGCAGGCAGGCGACTATCGCCAGAAATGTCGTATCTGTAAAAAGCTTTCTCGTGCTCAACATGGCTGCAAAGATGAAAAAAATGAGCCGACGATGAATCACCGCCGGCTCATTTTTTTATCTTTTCCTTTTTCATCCGCGTTCACAAAGCTGCTACACGTCGCAGGGAAAACGGTATCTGTTACTCACCCCGGTAATCAACCCAAACCTTCATTTTCCCGGCATCACGGTTATCCCAGGCAAAATACGGGATGAAGGTCAGCTCCCTGTCATTCGGTTTCGCCTTCAGGATCTTCATCCCTTCCAGCTTCCCGTTTCCCGGAACCGCAGTAAAGGACATCTGTTCTTCAACCTGCGCTTCATCCAAATTTCCGTGGTCGGCCTGTTCGAGGCAATACACCAGAGGCCCCCGCTGAACAGCCCTCTTTCCGACGTTTTCCTTCACACGGGGATCGGCGGCGACGAGTTGGGCCGGCATATCCAGCACCAGGCTTACCTGGTCCCCTTTCTTCCATTTCCTTTTAACGCTCAGGTAGCCGTCTGCCTGATTCGCGGCAGAGATCATTTTCCCGTTCACCGAAGCCTTAAAGTTTTTGCACCAGCCGGGGATCCGCATCTTCAGGTCAAAACTGACCGGCGAAGCAGGATCGACAACGAGGTCAATCTTCCCGTCCCAGGGATAAGCAGTGGTTTGCCGCACCTTCAATTTTGTATTTCCCATTTCAAATTCAGCCTGATTTCCCACATACAGATTGACAAACAGCTCATTTTCGTTCTTCAGATAGATATAGCTGCCTACCGACGGAATAAACCGTGACACGTTGCTCGGACAGCAGGCGCATCCAAACCACCGCTGGCGATGATGATCACCGTCCGATTCCAGTGGGTTCACATAAAAGAACAAATCGCCGTCGAGCGATATGCCCGATAACACGCCGTTGTAGAGCGAGCGTTCCAGCACATCTGCATACCTGGCATCTTTTGTGAGCAAATTCATCCGGTTATTCCATAACACCATTCCAATGGAGGCGCACGTTTCACAATAAGCGGTCTTGTTGGGCAGGTCATAATCGTCGGTGAACCCTTCGTTATGCCCGGACGAACCGATACCGCCGGTGATGTACATATTCCGGTAAACCACATCTTCCCAGACCCGTTTCAGCGCCTCCACATAGCCGGATATATTCTCTTCGGCGGCCACATCGGCCATGCCTGTAAACAGGTACATGGCCCTCACGGCATGTCCTTTGATGTCGGTGATCTCCGATACCGGCACATCATCCTGGCAATAGGCAGGCCCCATTTTGGGGTTACTCCAGATGCCTCCCACACCATGCCCGTGCCCCCGTTCCTCAAGCAGCCAGTGTGCCAGATCCAGATATTTTTTATTATTTGTTGTATGGTACAGTTTCACCAGGGCCAGTTCGATTTCTTCGTGTCCCGGCACCCAGTGCCGTTTGCCGGGGCCAAAGGTACTGTCCAGATGGCCGGCGAACTTCACGGCCACATCCAGGAAGGTTTTCTTTCCGGTGGCCTGGTAATGCGCAATGGCCGCTTCGATCATATGCCCGCCGCAGTACATCTCATGTTTTTCCATATCTGTCCACCGCTGGTCAGGGAAGTTCAGCGTGTAATACGTGTTGAGATAACCATCGGGACGCTGCGACTTCGCGATCAGCCCGATCCATTTGTCCAACAGCGCCTCATAAGCCGCATTGGGATTATTGATCAGCGAATAGGCAATGCCTTCCATCGCCTTGTAGACATCCGAATCGTCAAAATAGATCCCTTCATGCCCGCCCTCTTTCAGGCCGGCTGCCTTTTCGAAATTGCTGATCCGTTTGGTCGAATCCTGCATCTGGGCAATACAGACCTTCAGGGTTTGGGTTGAATGAGCCTTTAAACGGGGACCCCAGAAGCTGTCGCGGATACTCACCCGATTAAACGGTACTGGCTGTACCGAATAAGTCTGGGCCAGGACAGGCCAAACATACACGGTAACTATGAGAAAAAAAATAGTCTTCTTCATGATTTCTCCAGATCAATTGAGGATAATTCCGGATGATAAAGATACAACCGGAGACTGAAGAAAACGAACATTTTCTGCCAAAATTCGCTGTCTGATCAATTCCGCAGCCGGCTGATCAGGGTTGAATGGCATACCACGGATGATCCTTCACCCTGGCAATCCCTTCCGCAGTCAGTGAATTCAGTATCCTGCGCGCAGATTGTTTTATTCGTGACGGATCATATTTCGGATCGCCGGGATCCATACTGCTGACATGCACTTTTCCAGAGGAATGAATAAAATCACCTCCCCCCAGGCAAAGGCCCACATGCGTAATCTGCCGGGCAGAATGTCCGAAGAAAAGCAGGTCGCCGGGTTCCAGTTTGCTCATATCGCTGATGTCGACAGGCTCTCCGTACCGTGCCTGCTGCGAAGCGTCACGTGCCAGAATGATCCCCTGTGAATAATATGCCAGCTTCACAAGTCCGGAGCAATCGGCAGCTTTACCCGAAGCCCCTCCCCACAAATAAGGAAATCCCGTCATGTTCTTTGCAACTGACAGAATTGCCTGAGCATCGGGTACGGATTTACTCCAGTCCTCAAAAGAAATGCATTGATCTCTGGGGACATATCCGGTGCGGCCGTCCGGAAACCGGATCTTCAGGAACCGTTTAATGACCGCTTCGACTTCGAACAGGTCATCAAGAACCAGGTCAGATACCACGCCGCCGTTCCGGGTTGGCCTGTCGTAGGCGAAACCGGTGATGACGTTGAACAGGCGGCGGTCCGACTTTTTCCAGCGTTCCATTTCTTTTGTGCTGAAACGCGCTAATCCGCCGCCATCGATCCAGCCGATGTAATTATCGGGGGTCTGGACAAGATACCAGCTACCACGGCTGTCGAGCACTTTCATCGGAGTTCCCATCAAAGCCTGCGAAACCAGCTCGGCAGCATGGTCAGGTTTTGAACGCATATTGGAGACAGACAACGCAGCCAAAGCCCAGATCTTATCTCCCAGCGCAGCATCGGGCAACAGTCTGATGGAATCCGCAAATGAAACCTTTTTGTCAGTGAGGAACCGGATGACCTGCTCTTTCGCTTCAGGCAGATCGGTCTCTCCCGAAACCACAATAACGGGTTGAAGGGTATCTTTGAATCCGATATCGAGAACAGCCATCCGCTTGTCGGGTACAAGCTGCTTTTTCAGAGACTCCAACTCCTGAGACAGGACTTTACAGGTCAATGGTTGAGCCATCATACTTGTCCCGGCACAAAACAACAGGATCAGTGAACCGGCCTTTTTATAAAAACGCTTCATCACGGCATTTTATCAACCTGCAAAAGTAGTTGAATTCTCTTAGTTCATGGGCGTATTTTACGATTTTTCGCCTGGGTGATGTCCTTCCCGTTTGACTGACGGGTATATCAGTTTTATCATGTTCTTATTTTGCTTCCGGACCGGGCATAATAAATGATATACAGATAGGCCGGCAAGCACACCAGATAAGCGATCTGATAGGAGGTTTTTTCAGCGGCATAGCCGAATAACAGGGGGATAAAGGCGCCTCCGATAATCCCGGTGACCAGCAAAGAGCTTCCGGTTTTTGTGAATTTACCCAGATCGGCTATGGCAAGCGGCCATACTGCAGGCCACATCATCGCATTGGCCAGGCCCAAAAGGGCAACCAGATAAATGGCCGTTTTTGCCGGGACAACAACAATAGCCAATGTGACGATGATCCCGGATATGGTCGACAGCAATAACACGGTATGCTGGCTTACATATTTAGGGACGAACAGCACGCCCAACAGGTACCCCGCAACCATTCCCGCAGATGTAAACCAGATATAGTTCTCCGGAGAAGGTAAATTCAGGATCGTGGCGTAATCGGTAATGGTTCCCATAGCAATCGTTTCAGCACCAATCACGAAGAATATTGCGACAACTCCCAGCAGTAAATGCGGGAACTGGAAGATACTGGTTTTGGACTTTGACCAGGTCGCAGCTTCCGGGATATCTTCACCTTCATCTTCTTCGCCGGCAGCCTTGATCTCGGGAAGCGGTGAAAAATAATACAAAAAGCCCATGACCAGCAAAACACCTGTAATCAGGTAAAACGGGAGGATCGTATCCTCAATCCGCACATTGGACAGGTCCATAAATAATGCCAGGATCAGGGAAGCTGCTGCATAAAACGTTTTATTGCATATTCCCATCATTGCAATTCTCTTTGCAGCGCTTTCTTCCGGACCGATGATCGACACATACGTATTCACGGCGCCGGTCAAAAGGGCCTGCCCCAGCCCGCTTATAAATAATGCCAGCAGCAAAAGGGGAAAACTGATTGACCTGGCAGCAGGAGTGATCAGGAAAAAACCAATTGCCATCAGGGCAAATGCGATTACCATCCCACCTTTGTAGCCTGCTTTTTTAAGGATTTCGCCCGATAAGGCTCCGAAAACAACAAAGGCTGAAAAAGTGGCGGTCATCACCAGGTAGGACATCGCCGTCGATATCTTAAACGCTTCTTTGACAAAAGGGATAAAAAAAGCGTTGATCCCAAGGGCAAAGCCCAGTACCGCGTACATGATGCCGATCAGCAGCATCGGAACAATAATGTTTTTTTTAGAAGTTTCCATATTATACGAATAAGACTTCATATTCCGTCGTTACTTTGGCCCGAAGTTCAGTGCCGGGAGTAAGCTCAGCCGGGCAACCTCCGCAGGCCTCTATCTCCATAAATCCGGAAGGATCGCAGTAAATGCTTAATTTGACACCTTTTTCAGAAGGCAACCGGTCCGGAGGAAGGTCCGCGATATCGATATACGACCGGCCTTCAGGCAGATTCCCGACATCACGTCTGACCCGGAACTGATCCTCCAGAACATATTCAACCCATGGAACGTTTGAACTTAATCCCAACTGAAACCTTTTGGGTGTTTCCGTATCAACAATATAAAGGCCATCGTCACCCGGCCGGCGTTGTCGTTCACTGGGTTCATACAGGTCCCGTATAGCTTCCGATGAGGGAGCAGGTATGATGACCTTACCCTTTTTGCCCGCATCGAACTGGCAAAGCGACCAGGGTGCCAGTGAGAATTCAGCCCCGGAGAGCGTTTTCTTTCCCAGGTAACGAATGATTTCCGTCACCCGCTGGATAAGTCCGTTCTCCTTCTCTTGAATTTCGATATGACGTTCAAATTCACAGGGGATCCCCACCTGAAGGTTATTGACAAGATCTATTTCGGCCCTGATCACCGTATCGTTATCCGAATGGGAAACGACTTCCCAAACGGCCCCTGTAATTGACGGAGGAACGCGCCAGGTACCGGTGGTATATTCGTACCCGAATACGGTTCCTTCAGGCGCCGGCCAGAGCGTGTCACCGCCGGGATTCTGATAACTATTCCTGTTGGAGCGGTTCTTTATTGCCGAAGGCACGACCCGGCTAATGACGTTGTCATTGACAATGGTGAACAGCCTCCCTTCCATGTCCAACGCCGCAATCACCCCGTTTTCAAGCGTGCCTGTTAAATGCCGGCGGCGACACGATCGCGACAGCAAATCTGTCAATTCCTTTCCGGTCATCCTATTTGCTCATTCTTTTTTTCAAATCATTCAGGATAAATGATTTTGCTTTGTTGGCATAATCCATATTGGCTTTGACAGCAGATTGCGCATACCATTGTTTCCCGTCAAAACGTTTCATATCCACGCCTTCAGATGCAAATGCCATCATCAGCGATGTTTCCTGCTCCCCGGCATGGTCGATCGGCCACTGCTTCTGGGCTTCACCGCTCATAAAAGGTTCTACCCGTATCCAGCTGAACGGATCGGAGCCCGCCTCATGTTCTTCATAATAGTTCGCAGAAGCCGTATCCTCTCCCCACCAGCCATCGCCTTTTTCATGTTCAATGAACGCAAATATCTCCTGTTTGGCTGCCAGCCGGAAAGCCAGGTCAGTAGGCATTCCACTCACAAAGTTTTCACTCTGGTGGTGAAAAAATACGTAGATATTGCGAAACCCAATCCTTAACAAATTATAAAATAGCTGCCTTGCAAATTTGTTTAACGTTTCTGCATCAATATGCATTCCTCCTTTACGTTCCGGGCCTGCAACCGCATAGGAACCGGCACCGTAATAAAATGGCGGAAGAATAATCAAATCCATTTCTTTTTCAAGCATTTCCAAAGCCCTTTGAACAACCAGTGTGTCCACACCGGGGCAAAGGTGTTCGCCGTGGTATTCCAAAACACCGAGGGCCAACGCAACAGGTGTATTCCTGTCGATCGCTTCCCGGATCTGATCCGGGAACATGATTTCATAACGCATAATTTTTCCCTTTCTTTTATTGTGAACGCTCGTGCATCTTCCAATTCTTTTCTGATACCCACGTCTGAAAAGCGATTGTCTTTTTTCAGATCTCGGTGTATTTCATAAATTTAGATGACATCATCTCTACTCCGCCTTCTTTGATGATCACACCATTTTCCCAGCGCAGTCCAAAATCTTTGTCATAGAAAAAAGTATCTGTCTGGAAGGTCATATTCTCCTGCAACAGGTATTCCGATGTGGATTCCATCCAGGGACGTTCTACTTCCATCATACCGATCGAGTGACAGGGTCCGTACAATAAATAGGGTCCAAATCCCTGTTCCTTTACCCAAGCTTCATAATCGCTGACTACTGAGCCGGCCGGTTTTCCGGCGCGAAGCATTTCAATTGTTTTTCTGTGAGCTTCCAGCCCAAATTCAACTAAACGCCTTTTACGTTCCGGCAACGGACCGATCGAGAAAGGCAGCCCGACACTGGATGAATATCCGCTTACGCGGGCGCCGATATTTAGCTGGATCACTTCATTTTCAACGATTTTATTATAGGTCGGACGTGAGATCGCATTGTTGGTCGATTGCCCGCAGAAGCAATACAAGGAGTGCCCTTCATATTCTCCCCCATGTTTATAGATCTCACGCTGAGCAATCCCGATCACCTGAAATTCGGTCATTCCCGGCTTTATTTCATTCAGAATAGCCTCCACGGCAAGCTCCGATATCTCAAAAGCTTTACGCATACAGGCCAGTTCATTTTCGCTTTTCACATACCTCAGAGGCCACAGGGTCATGTCCGCTTTTACGAGTTCGGCTCCGGGAAGTTGTTCTTTTAACGCCATATACACCGGTAGAGACGTAATTGCCCAGCCTACTATTCCCAATTTTTTAATGCCTTTCGGGACATATTTTGCGATCAGCTCTTTATACGTGATAAAAGACATGCCGGGCGCATCCGGTTCTGCCGATTCCCTGTATTCGATCAATTTTTCGATGTTCTTAAAAAAGCTCCGGTGAGAAGCGTACAGGTCGCTTTCAGGACCCACCAGCAATACAGGCTCTCCTTCGGCAGGAACAAAAACGGCTGCGGTCTCAAACGCAGGCCAGTATTCACTCAGATATCTTACATGAGCCATATCCGACTCGGTGGCATGTACCAGACAGGCATCCAGTTTTTCTTTTCTGATATTCGCCTGAAATTTTTTTATTCGCTCTTCAAATTCACTTTGTGGGATCGTTGTCGTATTCATAAGTATCAATCTTAAAATTTATTTGGAGTTTTCGGTTTATTGGATGACTGTATTTAATCCAGGATCTTGACCTTCACAAACGCGTCAACAAGCTGCTCCTTTGTCAGATTGCCTGCCTTTAAGAAACGGCGGTTGCCAACAGGGACGATCACTGAGCCGTCCGGACCTGAACCCGTGTTTTCTTCCTTACCCAGTGTTTCAAATAATGTGACATCTGATTTCTTTAACGGCAGTTCCAGTTTTTTACTGCCCGATATATGCCAGTAAACCACATAAAGATCATTCTGCCTCTGAAAAATGAAAGCCCTGATCTCCTTATTTCCGCCGGCGACATTTTCAATCTGCTCATAAGGCTGCAACTCGAATTCCTTTTGCTCGTTCAGCAACAGAATATGCTCCTGTTCCAGGTTTTTCAGCATCTGTTTTTGCTCTTCCGTCAGCCAG
>CAZOYZ010000012.1:0-5033 GCA_964584045.1 uncultured Prolixibacteraceae bacterium
TTAGAAGAAATCCTCGAAGTCGCCCGGCGCCTGCCGGCTTTCCCGTCCTTCATCGCAATTCAGGTTGATCATGAAATTTTCGGGTTTTTCAAATTCATGATCCGGCTTGTACTCCAGTGTTTGATCGGCATACACTTTCTTCATAAATCTGCCCCAGATGGGTAACGCCATGTTGGACCCCTGTCCAAGCCTGATGTTGTCGAAGTGGATGCTTCGAAGCTCTCCGCCGGTCCAGGCACCGGCAGCCAACTGCGGTGTCACTCCCATAAACCACCCGTCGGAGTGATTTTGCGTGGTTCCTGTTTTACCGGCAATGGGCCCTTCGATTCTTCCGTAAACCTCATTAAAACGTAACCGGATACCGGTACCGTTGTCGACCACGCCCTGGAGAAGATTGATCATCAGATAGGCGGTTTGCTCGTCGATCGCATCATGGCGGGCAGGTTGAAAGGTGGAGATCACATTGCCATGCTTATCTTCGATCCGGGTAACAAAAAAAGGTCGCGTATAAACGCCTTTATTGGCATACGTCCCGTAGGCTCCCACCATTTCAAAAAGGGAAATGTCGGGAGTTCCCAGGAACATGGAAGGAACAGGGTCAATGACGCTCGCGACGCCCAGTTTCCGCATCACCTCGACCATCGCCGGCGGATTAAATTGTTTCATTACCCAGGCCGAGATCTGATTCACCGAATTTGCCAGCCCCCATTTCAGGGTGACCATTTTCCCGTCCATATCACCGGGACTGGAATTTTTTGCTTCCCAGATCTTTCCGTCAGGCATAATGAATTGCTGTTTTACATTGGGGACTTTCGTACAGGGAGACAGTCCGTTCTGCATCGCCAGCGTATAAAGGAAAGGCTTCACGGTTGATCCGACCTGACGTCTTCCTCCTGTTACCATGTCGTACATAAAATACTTGTAATTAGCACCGCCTACATAAGCCCTGACTTCACCTGTCGGAATATCCATCGCCATGAAAGAAGAGCGGAGATAAGTGAGGGAATGTTTTATGGAATCCAACGGAGTCATGACAGTGTCCTTTTCTCCTTCCCATGAAAAGACGGTCATCTCCGTCGGAGTATTAAAGTTTTTTCTGATTTTATCTGAACTCAGCCCGGCCTGGCGGAGTACGCGGTAGCGCTCGCTTTGGCGCATGCTCAGGTCAAGCAGGCTGTTCACTTCTGTGAGATTCATGTCATTGGAAAAAGGAGGATGGTTGAGTCGGTTGATATGCTTTTGGAAATCGGGCTGAAGGTCGAGTTTCAGGTGTTCTGTCACAGCTTGTTCCGCGTATTCCTGCATGCGCGAATCGATGGTCGTATAGATCTTCAGACCATCTTCATACAGGTCATAGCTGGTACCATCCGGTTTAAAATTCTTTTTGCACCACCCGTACAGTGCATCGGTTTCCCAGGCGATGGAATCTTCCTTGTACTTTTGTACCTGCCAGGAGGCGTATTTTGACCGGTCGGGTTTACCGGCACCCATGGTGATCCGCAGGTATTCCCTGAAATAGGGCGCCGGTCCGCTCTTAAAATCTTCCTTTTGAAAATCCAGGCCCAGCGGAAGGGAGGAAACCGAATCATACACATCGTCACTGATAAAGCCATATTTTTCCATTTGTTTCAGCACCACGTTCCTTCGCTGAAGCGTTAATTCGGGCCGGCGCATCGGATTGTAAAGGGACGAATTCTTTGCCATCCCAATGAGCATGGCCGACTGGTGAAGTTTCAGGGAATCGGGAATGGTATTAAAATAGATCCGCGCAGCCGATTTAATACCGACGGCCAGGTTGAGAAAGTCATATTTGTTGAGATACATGGTGATGATCTCTTCTTTCGTGTAGCTTTTTTCAAGCTTTACGGCAATTACCCATTCTTTGAATTTCCGAAATACCAGTTCCACTTTGTTCTCAAATTGTTCCCGTGGGAACAGCATTTTTGCCAGCTGCTGACTAATTGTGCTTCCTCCTCCCGAATTGCTGTCGGCGGTGAGGATCCCTATTAAAACGCGGAACAAGCCACGCAGGTCGATCCCGGAATGCCTGTAGAAGCGGACATCTTCCGTGGCGATGAGGGCATTGATCATATCTTCAGGCAGCTGATCGTAGGTCACGAACGTCCTGTTTTCACGAAAATACCGGCCCAATACCACGCCGTTACGGGCAATCACTTCCGAAGCCAGTAAACTTTGCGGGTTCTCCAGTTGCTCGAACGACGGCATTTCACCCAATTTCCCTTTGGCGATGAAAAAGAAAAGAATGAAAGTAAAAATGACTCCTAATAAATAAAGCGCCCAGAATCCAAGGATATATTTTTTGAAGTTGCGTTTCTCCTGTACCATCCTTTTATTTTTGAAGTTTTGCCAGCAAAGATAACGAAAAGAGATAAGAAGTAACGAGTCGGAAGTAGTAAGTCGTTAGACAGGGATAGCTCAGGAACTTAGGAACTCTTTCAATCCCGGTCGTTCATCTTTTGTTCTGTAATTGTAATACATTTAGAGTCTTATCGGTCACTTTTAAAAAAATAGGTTTATAGAAATTTATGGTATAAAATTTGAAGTTCGTCTGACATTTTCCTTTATTTGCAAAAATTTTTTTCAAAACAGGAGGTTTTATGAGCGGGAATCTGGTTATCGTTGAGTCTCCGGCTAAAGCAAAAACGATCGGAAAGTTTTTGGGGAAGGGTTTTACAGTGACTTCAAGCATGGGGCATATCAGAGATCTCGAGAAAAAGGATTTCGGGATTGATATCAGGAATAATTTCACACCGAAATACGTAATTTCATCCGACAAAAGGAAAGTTGTTACGGATTTAAAGAAACAGGCTAAAGACGCAGAGACGGTGTGGATCGCATCTGACGAGGACCGTGAAGGAGAAGCGATCGCGTGGCATTTGCAGGAAGTGTTAAAGTTGGATCCTGAAAGGACCAGGCGGATTGTTTTTCATGAGATTACCAAAGATGCCATTTTAAATGCCGTTAAAAATCCGAGGCCGATCGATATCAATCTGGTGAATGCCCAGCAGGCAAGGCGTGTGTTGGACCGGATCGTCGGATTTGAAGTATCTCCGGTTTTATGGAAAAAGGTGAAGCCTGCGCTTTCGGCCGGTCGCGTCCAGTCTGTGGCCGTCAGGTTAATTGTTGAGCGGGAGAGGGAGATCATCAGTTTTCAAAGTCAGTCGGCCTTTCGCGTTTCGGCGGTCTTTTTGGTTCCTGACTCCGGCGGAAATCCGGTCGAATTAAAGGCAGAGCTGAACAGGCGGTTTGAGACCAGGGAGGAAGCCAATCTTTTTTTGGAAAAATGCCGTTCGGCCGAATTTACGATAGCCGATATTGTGACCAGGCCCACCAGACGTTCACCTGCTGCTCCGTTTACGACGTCCACCCTGCAGCAGGAGGCAAGCAGGAAGCTCGGTTTTTCAGTTTCCCAGACCATGTCGGTTGCCCAGCGTCTGTATGAGGACGGAAAGATCACCTATATGCGTACAGACTCCGTGAATTTATCGTCGCTGGCCTTAAACACAGCGAAGGCCAGAATTGTTAGTCTGCATGGTGAACGCTACCTGAAGACCCGTCAGTATAAAACCAAGTCGAAGGGTGCGCAGGAAGCACATGAGGCCATTCGTCCTACTTATATCGATCAGGAAGAGATCAGCGGTACCGCGCAGGAGAAAAGATTGTACGATCTGATCTGGAAACGCACCATTGCCTCACAAATGGCCGACGCTGAACTCGAGCGCACGACGATCTCCGTGAAAGTATCCAATTCGCCTGAGCTTTTTCAGGCTGTGGGAGAGGTGATCCGGTTTGACGGTTTTCTGAAGGTCTATATTGAATCGACCGATAATGAGGAAGAAAACGGAGAATCAAAGGGATTACTTCCTTCCGTGAGTGTACATCAGGAATTGCGTGCTGAATCCATTCAGGCTACGGAACGTTTCAGTCAGAAACCTCCGCGTTACACCGAAGCAAGTCTTGTTAAAAAACTGGAAGAACAAGGCATCGGACGCCCGTCTACGTATGCACCGATCATCACGACCATTCAAAATCGGGGATATGTGGTCAAAGAAGATCGTCCCGGGACGGAACGCCAGTTTACTCAACTGACATTGAAAAACAATAAAATATCGGAGAAGGTAAAAACTGAGAATACCGGTGCGGAGAAATCAAAATTATTTCCTACCGATATCGGAATGGTTGTGAATGATTTCCTTGTCAAGTATTTTAAGAAGATCATGGATTTTAATTTCACGGCGCGGGTTGAGGTAAACCTGGATGAGATCGCAGATGGCAAGCGGATCTGGAATGATGTGATCGATGAGTTTTACCGTCCTTTCCACCAAAATATAGAAAGTGCGATGGAGGTGTCAGAGCGCACGAACGGCGAGCGCTATCTGGGTGATGACCCGGCAACGGGAAAGCCGGTTCTGGTCAAGATTGGCCGCTTCGGGCCTTTGGCTCAGATAGGCGAACCGGCCGAAGAAGGAGAAAAGCCGCAGTTTGCCAGCCTGCGGCCGGGGCAGATCCTTGAAACCATCACACTCGAGGAGGCGTTGGAATTGTTTAAGCTCCCGCGGGAGTTGGGAGAATATGAAAATAAAAAGGTAACCGTCGCGATCGGTCGCTTTGGTCCCTACATCCGTCATGACAATCAATTTGTTTCCCTTCAAAAAGGGGTGGACGATCCTTATTCCGTCAGTCTTTCACGCGCTGTTGAACTGATCGAAGCCAAACGGGAAAAAGACAGCAAGGCACTGATCAGGACCTTTGATCAGGAGCCGGAACTGAGAATACTGAATGGCCGGTGGGGGCCTTATCTTTCATACAAAAAGAAAAATTTCAAACTTCCCAAAGGAACCAGTGCGGAGAAGCTGACCCTGGAAGATTGCATGAAAATTGTTCAGGGAGATACATCTCCAAAAAAGGGGAAAAGAAAGACGTGAGGCCGGAAACGTGAGACCGGAGAACGAAGAACGGGAAATGAGCGATGAGTGTAGAATGTTCAAATTTTTACTCTAAACTCTAAACTC
>CAZOYZ010000012.1:5133-6999 GCA_964584045.1 uncultured Prolixibacteraceae bacterium
AACTGTAAACTGTCAACATGGAACTGGACCTTTACCTGAAACCGGTCGATTTTTCCGGATACAAGCCGGCGCCGTGGACCCGGGAGAAGTTTGCCATGGGAACCCTGCTGGAAAAGAACCGCGAAAAATTTGCAGCGGATAAGGCAAGGATTGTGATCATCGGTGTGGAAGAAGACCGTAATGCCGTTGTAAAGGGAAGTTCCGCATCACCCGCTAAGATCAGGGAATACCTGTACCGTTTAAACCGGATCGCTCCCCGCTTCAAAATCCTGGATCTGGGGGATATTCGTTGCGGGAATACCGCGAATGACACTTATTTTGCATTGAAAGATGTTTGCCGGGAATTGGTCGATCATGGTATCACGGTCGCGGTATTGGGAGGGAGCCAGGACCTCACGTTCGGGATCGCGAAGGCCTTCGAAGACAGGGTTTTCAATCTGGTGAACATCGATCCCCGGATGGATTACTACAAAGGGGATAAGGCGATCGATTCCGAAAACTACCTCAATTTCGTCTTCCGCAAACCTTCCACACTTTACTCGCAGGTCACACTGGGCTATCAGAATTATTTTGCAGACAGTCTTGAACTGCAGTATGCCTCGGAGCTGGATGCGGAGACCAGGCGTCTGGGGCATCTCCGTTACAATATGGCAACGGCTGAACCGTATATGCGGGAGGCCGATATCGTGAGTTTTGATCTCAACGCAGTGAGGCAGGTGGAAGCACCGGGTCAGTATTTTGGTTCTCCCAACGGATTTTATGCAGAAGAAGCTTGCCAGTTGGCTCATTACGCCGGAACAGGCGATCACGTGAAGGTGGCGGGATTTTTTAACCTGATCCCCCGCCTCGATTCGGGAGATCTGAGTTGTAAGCTGATGGCACAGATCGTTTGGCATTTCGTGGAGGGTTTTTATTGCAGGATCGCAGAGGACCCTGAGAAGAACGCAAACGATTTCAGTGAATTCATTGTCGATATGGACGATCTTGACATGCAGCTTGTCTTTTACCAAAGCAATAAAACAGGGCGGTGGTGGATGAAGATCTATAACGAGCATGAGGACTCGGACCGGATCATCCCTTGCACGCAGGAAGACTATAACATGGCTGCGCGTTATGAGGTCCCGGACCGTTGGTGGCGGAATGTAAGACGTCTGAGCCGTCCCGGACTAAACGTGAAAGCAAGGAAACGAAACCGGTAGCAATACCAAATCAAGCCTGAAAAATCGTGAAAAAAGTTTTATGCCTCATTCTTCTGTTCCCGTTTTCCGTTTTCGCGCAATCGTATCTCCGGTATGTGGACCCTTTGATCGGGACGGCTCCTGCAACGACCGAAAGCGCCATGCGTCACAGTGAAGCAGGATCGGAGCTCAAAGGGCAGACTTTCCCGGCGGTGGGTCGCCCTTTTGGAATGACCCAGTGGACCCCTGAAACAAGAAACACCGAAGCTAAGTGCGTCGTGCCCTATTATTACAATGATCCGCTCCTTACCGGCTTCCGAGGTTCGCACTGGATGAGCGGGAGCTGCACGCAGGACTACGGAAGCGCGACCATCATGCCTTTTACGACCGGACGGATCGACACCGTTCAGACCTGCCCGGTGGCTAAACTCGATCACAGCCTCGAGAAGGCTTCGCCTTCCTGTTACCGCATCAGGCTTCCGGAGTATCGTATCAAAACGGAGCTGACAGGTACTGTCCGTTCCGGTTTCTTCCGGTTTAGCTATGCATCGGCAGACGATAACTATTTGTACATCAGGTTGAACAGCGATGAAAAGCAAGGCCGGATCTGGTTCGACCCGCAAAAAAATGAGGTAATTGGCTGCAATCCGGTACATCGCATTTACCAGGGATGGGGTCAGCCTGCCGG
>CAZOYZ010000012.1:7099-12829 GCA_964584045.1 uncultured Prolixibacteraceae bacterium
GGGGAGGATCTGGTCAGGTTTTACACCGGGCTTTATCATTGTTATCTGCTGCCCCGTATTGTCAGCGATACCGACGGAAGTTATCCCGGATTCGCACAAGATACGTTAATCCATAAGGCTGTTGGCTTCGACTACTATGACGATTTTTCGATGTGGGACACGTACCGGACGCTTCATCCGCTGATGACCATTCTGGAGCCGGAAAGAAGCCTGCATATGGTGCGCTCGCTGGTGCTGAAGGCACAACAAGGCGGTTGGATGCCGATATTCCCGAAGTGGGCGAACTATACGGCGGCGATGATCGGCGATCATGTGAATACCATGATCGCCGATGCGTACAGTCGGGGAATAACCGGCTTTGATGTCGACACCGCATATTATTACATGCGGAAAAATGCCTTTGACCGGCCGTCCGATGAGGAATACCTGGACGGAAAAGGCCGGAGGGCATTGACCAGTTATCTCCGGTATGGCTACATTCCGCTGGACGATCCCGTCAATGAAGCTTTCCATAAGAAGGAGCAGGTGTCGCGGACCCTCGAGTATGCACTCGACGATTATGCGCTGGCTCAGTTTGCAAAAAAGATCGGGAAAGACGAAGATTTTGAAATGCTGATGGAGCGGTCACAGAACTACAGGCATGTGTTCGATACCGTGACCGGCTATGTCCGGGGCCGTTACGCGGATGGCAGATGGGTTGAGCCGTTCGACCCCGATGTAAAGAGCAGCTTTATTACTGAAGGGACCGCGCATCAGTACACCTGGTACGTGCCGCACGATGTGACCGGCCTGATCCGGCTGTTTGGGGGAACGGAAAGGTTTCTGAACAGGCTGAACCTCTTTTTTGACCAAGGCCATTACTGGCATGGAAACGAAACAGACCAGCAGGCGCCTTATTTGTTTGCCAAGGCCGGCAGCCCCGAGAAAACACAGGAATGGGTGCGCCGGATCATCATGGAAGAATACGGAACGGGTCCCGGAGGACTGAGTGGAAATGAAGATGCCGGTCAGATGTCGGCCTGGCTGGTCAGTTCCATGCTCGGGTTTTACCCCCTTTGCCCGGGCAACCCTGAGTGGGTATTGGGAAGCCCGTCTTTCGAAGAAGTCGCCATCCGGCTAAGCCCGGGGAAAAAGACCTTTGTCATTCGGGCGGAAGGTGCTGTCGCGCAGACACCTTACGTGAGCCGGGTTGAGCTGAACGGGCAGCCGCTTGACGGTCCGGTTTTGCTGCAGCAAGAGATTACACCGGGCGGCAAGCTGTTGTTTACGATGAAGAAGCCATAAAAAAAACGTCCCCGGAAAGAATTCCGCGGGACGCATTTTTGACCTCAGTCATGGTTAAGTTTATTCCCCGTAAGCGTTGTTGTTTTGTTTCTCCAGTTCAGGTATCGCCCAGTAATATTTTGAATAGGGCGGCGTAACAGGTGAGAATTTCGCCGGATCACGGTCGCCGATGCCAATGGGTTTACGCATGGCGATCAGATAAAGGATCCGGTCGGCATGTTCGCCGGCCAACTCTTTGATCCGTTCATTTTCCACATCCGATTCGGTGATCTGAGCCGAAGAGATATTGGGCAGCCCGGCCCGGTTTCTGACCATGTTCAGGTCATCTGCCGCTCCGATCTTATTCCCATCCATCAGCCGGATGCTGGCGCGGGTGAGGTACATTTCAGCCAGGCGCAGCATGGCGCGGTTTGAACGCCGTCCGGTGGTGGGGGCGCGGAAATGCTTGTCCTGCCATACATGAGGCGTGGTGATCGGGGAATACCGGGTTTCGTAGGTGTTCAGGTGGGCCCAGTATTCGGTGGGATTGGTTGTTTTATTCCACGGATTTTCCTTGTAGCCTTCCAGACGGATGAACGTCTGGGTATACCGCTTGTCATTGGCAGCCTGCGGCCCCACTGAATAGTCGGCATTCATCCAGCCGATCTGCTGCAGGGAGCTGTACGATAACGTGAAGCAGGCCCAGGAGCAGTGATTCCATTTCGTACCACGCCCGCCGTTCGCGGTGTAGTTGTTCTTGGAAAAGATCGTCGGATTACGGTCAAACTTGGAAGTAGCCGCGTTGAGCGCGATTTCCCAGATAATCTCTCCGCTGTGCCCTTCGCCGGCGATTTTGTCGAAGGCAGCGATGGGGTCGTCATTCAGGTTGTACATGTTGCTTCCGATCACCGCATCAAGCTGATCTTCCGCCAGCGCGTATTCGCCCATGTAGAAATAAACGCGTGCCAGCATGGCCTGGGCCGCGTATTTGTTGACACGTGAACGCTGACTTAACTCGGAGGTGACGTAGGTGGTTGGCAGCACGGCAATGGCATCTTTCAGGTCCTGCACGATCGATGCGTATACTTCTTCCACGGTGGCCAGAGTGCCATTTTTGATCTCATTGGCCCCGTTCACGTAGCTGCGTCTCAATACAAAATATTTTCCGGAATTATCGCCGCCGGGATTGTAGGGGGGCGCCCAGGTCCGCGCCAGGTACCAGTAACAAACAGCCCGCAGGAAAAGCAGTTCACCCTTATAGCGTTTCACCGTTTCCCGGTCAGCGTCGGTCATATTTTGAAATACATCTTTACCCTCGGCTTCTGCGTCATTGATCAACTGCAGCGGTGCATTGGTCGCCGTGGACATCTGATAGAGGTATTGAAAAGCGGTTTCGAGCTCTTTCTCCCCGTTCAGGGCCGTGCTTTCCCAAAGACGATTATAATATTCAAAGTAGTAGCTGGCGCCGGTAATCCCGTTCAGGTACTGACAAATATCCGACTCCGCAAAACCTCTCAGGCCCAGCGCACCCACCGGACTGCCCCAGGCATTTCCCATCAGCAGCAGATACGGTTGTCTTACGGCCAGTTCAAGCTCATTGACGGTCGTCCAGGGATACTGGTTGGGCCGGTCCAGTTCGAAAAAGTTGTCGTTGTTGCACGAGAAACCTGTGAACAACAGGATCAAGGCGATTAGTGGCTGATATATTTTTTTCATTTTTCAACGATTTTAAAGGTTAAGATTCAGACCAAACATGAACACGCGCGACGAAGGCATCGACTGGAACGATGAATAGCTGCCGCCGCTTGCCTGGTCAATTTCCAGTTCAGGATCGTAGCCGGAGAATTTAGTGAATGACAGCAGGTTGTTTGCCGAGACATACACGCGTACCTGGCTCATTTTAATCCGGCTCGAAAGGCGGTTTGGAAGCGTATACCCGAGTGTCACATTCCTGAGTTTCAGATAATCTCCCTTTTCAAGGTACTGCGAGGATGGTGTGTTGTTGTCGGAACCATAACTGACACCGATGGTGGAGGGATTTCCCTCGTTATCGTAATAATAGACGTTGCCTGCCACGACCTGGGGCCAATAGGTCTGATCACCGGGCTTCACCCAGGCTTCGGTCAGCAGTTTTTCACTGGCCACCAGCATTCCTGCATTGGGAGTCATAGAGCTCTGCAGCAGGCGGTTATAAATATAGTTACCCGTGACAAACGACCAGACCATGCCAAAATCAAAATCCTTCCAGTTCACGTTCGCGTTGAAACCGCCCAAGAGGTTGGGAAGAGCTGATTTTCCCTTCAGCATCATCCGGTTGTCGCTCATGTTTTCGTTGGTTGCCGGGATGATGTTGCCGGTATGGCGGGTTGTTCCGTCTTCAAGCGTTTCCACTTCATAGATCAGGGGGATCCCTTTCTGAGCGTCAACACCTGCATATTCGGGCATGTAGTAGGTGCCCCATTCAAGGCCTTTCTTGGTAATCGTCCGGATAATCCCCGCTTCACCTTCCTGGAGAATACCCACATGATTGGCATCGGATTCCGGATCCAGGGCAAGTACTTCATTCTTATTGGTCGAAATATTGAAGCCTGCCGAAAATCT
Source organism: uncultured Prolixibacteraceae bacterium (assembly GCA_964584045.1). Classification (GTDB taxonomy): domain Bacteria; phylum Bacteroidota; class Bacteroidia; order Bacteroidales; family Prolixibacteraceae; genus JBCFBK01. The sequence goes on from CAZOYZ010000012.1 coordinate 10,964, forward strand.
GAGGTCTTTCTTATTGATGATCAGCGCATCTATATTGAATTCGACTCCGTCGTTACGCATGTCGCCGACATTCTGCCAACAGGTGTTGCCGCCGAAAATCCCTGCCGAAGGAGGTAATGTCACAGCGAGCAACATGTCGGAAACTTTTTGCTGATAATAAGCGATCGATCCGTTGATCCGGTTGTCAAAAAGTCCGTAATCAATACCGGCATCCAGCGAGTTGGTCGTTTCCCACTTGATATCGGAGTTGCCAATACTTTGCAGGTAGGTGTTGTTGTTTCCTTCCAGTGTGTTGCCCCCGCTGTTGATATACCACAGGTCGGCAGTGATCCTGCCGGGAATATTGGTGTTCCCGGTTTGTCCGTAGCTGCCCCGCAGCTTCAACAGGCTGACCGGTTCGAACTGAAAGAAGGCCTCGTCCGAAATGATCCATCCCAGCGAACCGGAGATGAAGGTTGCCCAGCGGTGTTCTTTTGTGAACTGCGAAATACCGTCGCGACGGATACTGCCGCCCACCAGGTAGCGGTCCAGGAGTTTGTAGTTCGCGCGGCCGAAAAAGCCCCGCAAATAAGATTCACCGGAGATGCCGCTGCTGCCGCTCAAGGTATTCGGTGTCCCCACTTCGGGAAATATGCCTACCAGTCCTTCTCCCCTCATCGCCATGGAATGGTTTTGGTGACGGGTATTTTCAATACCGGCCACCATATTTAATACATGATCATCATTGATGGGCACGTCGTAATTGAAATAGGCGTTGTAGTTCAACGTCGATACTTCGTATTTGTTTTCCTGCGCCACGGCGCCGTTTACCCGTAAGGCGTCGCTTCTCCAGGAACGGGCGCGGTTGCCGACATAATTTAATCCGAGTTCGCCTTTCAGAGAAAGTCCTTCGACGGGTGTATGCCAGGTGCCGTTCAGTCCGGAGAGGACGTTCAACGTTCTCAGGTTCGACTGTGCGTTGATCGGGTCTATACTGGCCAGTGCATTCACGGCAGCCCGGGAGTTCCAGTAACCGTTAAAGCCTTCTTCATCATAGACTTTCATCCAGGGGAGCGAGTTGGAGTTCACCTGCGCCCATCCTCCGGCTCCGGCCTTTCCGTCACTCGATTTCACCCGGTCATTGTCGGTGTAAGAGGCAAACATCCGGTATCCCAGATCGAAGGAATTCAGAATCTTATAATTGAGGTTGATATTCGCCGAGTAGTTTTCCAGGCTGTTGAACTTCAGGTTTCCCTCATCTTTCCGGTATTTCAGCGAAAGGTAGGAATTGCTTTTGTCAGAACCCTGGCTGACGGCGACATTGGCTTCATAGAATGAACCGGTACGCGAGATGACGTCCGCCCAGTTGGTATTTGTTTTCAGGGCTTCTTCCTGCGTCATCGTTTCGGTAGCGCCGTCCAGTTGTTTGACGATATTATCAACGTTGTAGGAACTGGCCCGGCTGTTCTGGAAAGCCGTATTCATAATGGAGATATAGTCCGTGTTGTTCGCATACCCGATGTCCGACTTCGTCCAGTTGGTAACGCCGGTTTTAATGTTGACATCCACTTTGGTCTGACCCGTTTTGCCCGATTTGGTCGTGACCAGGATCACCCCGTTCGAACCGCGGGACCCGTAGATGGAAGTTGCTGCCGCATCTTTCAGTACATGGATCGATTCAATGTCGTTGGGATTGAGCATGGCCAGGATACTCTGATTGGTTTCCCCGTCATAGCTGTTGTCCATGGGAGCGCTCCGAACGGGAATCCCGTCGACAATCCAGAGCGGGTCGGTGCCCGAGGAGATGGAGCGTACGCCGCGAACTTTGATCTGCTGGGGAGCTCCCGGGATGCCTGCACCGGAATTAACCTGGACGCCGGCAGCCAT
>CAZOYZ010000012.1:12929-15590 GCA_964584045.1 uncultured Prolixibacteraceae bacterium
AACACCAGAATTAAGGTTAATCTCATCATTCGAAACAGTTTTTTTAAATGAGGACCGGAAATGATCCTCCCATTCCACTTTTTTTTCATAATTTTGTCATACTTAAGTTTATAACGATCTAATGCGAAGACATTAGGTGAAATTCAACCGCCGGGTATTCCACCTCCCGGCGGTTACTGTTTGGATCACCTGTTATTTGATTTTTATTTCATACCGGTTTCCTTTCTTTATATAGGTTAAATCGCTCGCAATTGCGATTGCGTCAAGAATCTCTTCAATGCTTTCGTCGGTAAATATTCCGGAATAATGAATCTTGTTACCAAGTTCTTCGGGAGTAAAAACGATCTCAATATTATATTTTCGTTCAAGCTTTTTTGCAAGGTACTGCAACGATTCCGCATGCAGATACATTTCATTTTGCCTCCAGGATGAATACTCCGGGGCATTCACCTGAGTGATGTCGAATTTGGAGGTTTGCTTATGATAGACAACCAGTTGGCCCGGCTCTGCCGACAGATACTCTTGTGAGTCTTTTTTTAGGCTGATCTTCCCCTCCTCCAGACATGTATAGATTTGATTATCATCAGGATAAGCGGAGATGTTGAACCGGGTGCCGTGCACGATGACCTCCAGTGCGTCCACCTTTACAATGAAAGGCTTTTGATGATGTGCCACGTCAAAATAGGCCTCACCGGTCAGGAAAACCTGCCTGTCATCCTTCCCGAAATCGGTTTGATAGTGGATTTTTGACCTGGAATTCAGCCAGATTTTGGTACTGTCGGGAAGAATGACAAACGAGCGGTTTCCCAGTTCTGTTTGTACCAGACCGGCTGTTTCAGGGACGGTACGGTCAAATAAATAAAGATATAATGTAAATAACCCGGTCATCAGTATAATCCCTGCTGCCGCACTGATCAGGGAAATCATAAAGTCCCGTTGCCGGTTTCGCTTTTTCATCCCGATTTTCCTGACCAGTACAGGAAAGGCCCGTTTGGGATCTGCATTCTTGTACCTTTTTACATATGGCGCTTCATCCCAGATCTTTTTGACCTGTTCGAATCGTTGCCTTTCCCTTTCCAGACTCATCATTTCCCTGAACTGATCTTTTTCTTCAGGTGTGGCTGTGTCCGTTAAAATTGCAACGAATAGTTCTTCTTGTCCGCTCATGTTGTGTTTGCTTCTTCCCCTATGACAATTTTCAAAAGGAAAGGTCTTATTCTCCTGGCGGAGAAAATTAAAAAAATTCCGGATAGGAATTCTGAAGGCAGTCCTTTAAGAATTTTAAAGCCTTTCCAATCTGTGCTTTGACCGTTTTTACAGAGATTTTCATCGCCAGAGCCAGTTCTTGCTGCCTGACACCCTCAAATCTGCTTTGTATAAATACTTCTTTACAGCGCGGGGGCAGTTTCCCGATGCATTGCCAAAGATCATTTCTGAACTCCTGCTGTTCTATTTGATCCGCATCTATCACCCGATCGTTTTCATGTTTAAGGTAAGCGGAGATATGACTCAGCCGGATCGCTTCGGCCTTGATCCGGTTGAGACAGGCATTTTTTACGGCCGTGTATAAATAGGACTTTACGGAACCTGATATCCTGATGTTATTCCGGTCTTCCCAGATTTTCACATACACTTCCTGGACGACGTCTTCGCGGGCAAAATCGTCTTTTAAATAACCCGAAGCAAAATTGCAAAGGCTATTGTAATATTGCTCAAAAAGAATCCGGAAAGCATCAAAATCGCCTTCATTTATTTTTTTGAATACGCCGGTGTCAGTATGCTCATCCATAAAAAGCTGTTTAACCTGCAACAATAGTGTGGCCGGAAAACTTAAATAAAGGTAACAAAATTTCGTATATGCGGTGATGGCGAAGTGAGCTATCGTTAGGATTAGCCGGGCTTGTCTTTCAATTTAGCGGTATACCGCATCATCCAATTTTGCGCAGATCGGTTTAACTTTTATCTTTGAATGGAAATCCATGAAATTTTATGATTCTGACTTCTTTAGATAGGGAAATTCCGGATAATTTGCTGGTAAAGGAATTAAAAGAAGGGAGTTCAAAAGCATTTGACCTGATCTTCAGAAAGTACTACGATAATCTTTGTCGCTTTGCCTTTTCTATACTTCATGATGCTGATCTGTCGCAAAGTTTGATGCAAAATGTCTTTGTTAAATTTTGGGAAAGGCGCTTTATTTCAGGGGAGATCCGTAATTTACCGGCCTATTTGGTGATCATGGCAAAAAATCAGATTTTCGACTATATAAAAGATCGGGAAGGTCAGGAAGCGTTCGTAAGGAATTATAAACACGGTATCGTGGATGAATCGACCGAGAATGAGATACTGCGGAAGGATTTTGAAGAAAAGCTGGTCGTTGCTCTTGGTAAACTTCCCGGACGGTGCAGGCTGGCATTTGAGCTAAGCCGGTTTGAAAGCATGAGCAATAAGGATATTGCAGAAAAGATGAATATATCGGTAAAAGGAGTAGAGGTGTTAATTGGCCGGTCTTTGAAGATCCTGAGAACGGAGCTGACAGAATTCTTACCCTCCTTTCGACTGAAAGATGATCTGGTATTCCTTTTTTTACGCACTAACACCCGGAATGAAGGGGAAAGCGCCTGAACAAATCGGAAAGGACCCGAACACGATAAAACGATGAAA
>CAZOYZ010000012.1:15690-27588 GCA_964584045.1 uncultured Prolixibacteraceae bacterium
ATGAAAATATGGAACAAAAATCCCTGGTGATAGGAATTGGCGAACTGCTGTGGGACGTCTTCGCCGACCATAAAAAGATAGGAGGAGCTCCTGCCAATTTTGCATATCACGTGTCCCGGCTGGGAATTGAAAGTTTGGCGATCAGCGCGGTTGGGGAAGATGAATCGGGCGATGAGCTGCTGGAGGTCCTTGGTAGCCGCGGAATAGCCGTTGATGTCCAGAGATCAGGATATCCGACAGGTACGGTGCAGGTTACCCTAAGCGGGAACGGGATCCCGCGCTATGAAATTTGTGAGCCGGTTGCCTGGGATTTTATCCGGATAAAACCGGAATGGGAAACCATCGCACGGGGTGCCTCAGCGGTGTGTTTCGGGTCGCTGGCACAGCGGGGTGAGGTATCACGCGGGACGATCCGGCGGGTGGTCAATCTGGTGCCTGAACAGGCATATAAAGTGTTTGACATCAATTTACGCGGGCATTTTTATTCCCCGCAGCTGATCCGCGATTCGCTTGAAATGTGCAATGTGTTAAAAATCAATGACGAAGAGCTGGAAAAATTAGTTGAAATGTTTAAGTTGTCAGGCACACAGGATGAGATTTGCCGCTCGTTGATCTCCGGTTATCACCTGAAATTGCTGGTGCTGACCTGCGGAACAAACGGGAGCTACCTGTACACGGCCAGTCAGACGAGCTTCAGGGAAACGCCCCTGGTCAACGTGGCGGATACGGTTGGGGCAGGCGACTCGTTTACAGCCGCTATTGTATCAGGTCTGGTTAACAATAGTCCTGTTGAAAAAATGCATGAGGAGGCCGTACAGCTTTCTGCTTTTGTTTGTACTGTAAATGGCGCCATGCCTGAATATAACCGGGAGGAAATCAAAGATAAATCTCTGTCAAACCACTGAATATCAATAGTCAAATTATTATCCCGTTTTTTCTTCTTTTCCGGTATGACAAAGGCGTTGTGCCGGTTATCTTTTTGAAAGTTTTGTTGAATCCTGAAATATTGGAAAACCCGCAGGCATAGCAGACCTGCAGGACGTTCATGTCGGTCTCCAGCAGGTGCTGACAGGCTTTTCCGATGCGGACCTCCTGGATCACGTCGAACAAGGTTTTGCGGGTTCCCTTTTTAAAAAAACGGCAGAACGCATTTTTGTTCATATTGATTTGCGCGGCCACTGTTTCAAGGTTCAGGTCTTCCTGGTAATGTTCCATGATGTAATCGAGGACGACATTCACCCGGTGGGTGTTTTCAGTTTTTTCATTCCGGTACGACAGGCTGGCCAGCAGCCTGTGATCGTCCGACTTTGAGATCATATCCAGGATATCCAGCAGCCGGATAAACCGTTCGGCGTCATCCATCGCGGGAAGCTTCCGCATCACCTGTTCCACCCTGTCGCGGAGTGCTCCGGTCAGCTTTACGCCAAAGGGGGTAAGTTCTTCGATCAGATGGCGTATTTTGCTCATTTCCGGACGGTCAAAAAAGCCTTTTCCTGCAAACTCCGGCAAGAATTTAACGACGATCGCCTGGGCTTTCATCGCGGTATTTTTCTGAAGAAAGACCTCGTCGTTTTTCCACACATGCGGCAAATTGCTTCCTACCAGCACCAGATCACCCGGGCCAAAATTTTCAATGCTGTCTCCCACCTGCCGCTGCCCGAAGCTTTTAATGACCAGGGTTAATTCCATCTCCGGGTGGTAATGCCAGGGATTATAAAAATAATCATACTCCTCACCATCAAACTCAATGGAGGTATTCAGCGTATTCCTTTCACGTACAAGAATAGGTTTCATTGATCCTGATTTGCTAACATGATACCAATATCTGCTAATATCTGAAAAAATTTGCACTAATAAAATTCCAATATTTGCAGATATTAACAAATTAATTGAATTTTATGCCTGTCTGGAGAAATGACAAAGAGTTGTACGCACTGGCGAAGCAGGAATTGTTTACGGCCCTGGTAGGAGATGTTTTGGATAAAATGGGGTATTTGCATCAGTTTTTACCACCCGAAATAAAACCGCTCCGTCCGGATATGGTGATTATCGGACGGGCGATGCCGGTACTGGAAGCCGATGTTTTTGGCGAGGCCGTGGAGGATACCCGGAACCCGGTGATGAAAAAGCCATTCGGGATCATGTTTGAAGCGCTGGACGATTTGAAAGAGGATGAAGTATATGTTTGTACAGGTTCTTCGTTCCGTTACGCCTTGTGGGGCGGTCTGATGAGCACCCGGGCCATGCTGTTAAAGGCTGCCGGTGCAGTTGTCAATGGTTATTCACGGGACACCAATCAGGTTTTGCAGTTAAATTTTCCGGCTTTTTCGCGGGGTACCTATGCACAGGACCAGGGGCCGCGGGGCAAGGTGGTCGATTTCAGGATCCCGGTGGAGATGGAAGGGATCAGGATCAACCCGGGCGATATCCTGTTTGGCGATCGTGACGGGGTGGTGGTCGTTCCCAGGGAAGCGGAGGAAGAAGCATTTTCCGGAGCATTTGAAAAAGCGAGAGGCGAAAAGATGGTATTAAAGGCTTTGCAGGATGGCATGAGCTCGGTCGACGCTTTCGGGAAATACGGGATCATGTAAAAACAAATGTTTAAATTTATCAAAAACAGACGATGCAGGCATTTCAGTTAAATGGCAAACGTGCCCTGGTCACAGGGGGAGGTTCGGGCCTGGGATATGCGGTTGCCGGACAATTTAAGGAAGCGGGAGCAGAGGTCATTATTTTGGGGCGTGACGCCGAAAAGATCAAAAAAGCGGCTGCAGAACTGGGCGAAGGGGTCCACCCGATCGCGTTTGATGTGATGAACATCAAAGAGATCCCCGGCGTGGTAAAGGAGATTGAAACAAAATTCGGGCCCCTCGATATCCTGGTCAATTGTGCCGGGAAGCATCTGAAGAAACCGGCCCTGGAAACGACCGACGAAGAATTTAACGACATTCTTCAGATTCATCTGATGAGCGTTTTTGCCTTTGTCAGGGAAGTTGCAAAAGGGATGACCGAAAGGAAAAACGGATCGATCATCCTGATCAGTTCCATGACGGCGATCATCGGGATGGGACAGGTCGTGGCGTACGCTTCTGGCAAAGCCGCTATTACCGGCATGATGACGAACCTGGTTGCCGAATTTGCCCCTCACGGGGTGAGGGTCAATACCATTGCGCCGGGGTGGATCGAAACTCCTATGTTGCATCAGGTTATTGATGCGGATCCGGTCAGGAAACAAAAGATTCTGAACCGTATCCCGTCCGGAACCCTGGGGATACCTGAAGATGTGGGTTATGCATGCATTTATTTGTCCTCCGAAGCAGGACGATATGTTAACGGGGTATTTCTTCCTGTCGATGGCGGAGGTTCCATCGGCTTTTAATAAAATACCATGAAAGGATTTTTAGTAATTCACGACAGCGACAACGTAGCCGTAGCGCTAAGGAAGCTGGACAAAGGTTCCCGCATCAGCTGTCGGTCGCAGGATTTTCCGGTGCTTGATGATATTGATCCGGGACACAAGATTGCGCTGACCGATATTCCCGAAGGCGCGTACGTTGTTAAATACGGATTTCCTATAGGCAGGGCAAGCCGTGAAATTACAAGGGGGTCACATGTTCATTTGCACAACTTAAAATCAGATTATTAGAAGATGGAAGGATTTCGGGGATATCTGAGAAGAGACGGAAGGAAAGGGATCAGGAACGTCGTTTTGGTTGCCTATCTGGTTGAATGCGCACGTCATGTGGCAGAAAAAATTGTGGCACATTTTGATTCCACCGACGTTCAGCTTGCCGGCTTCAGCGGCTGTGCACCGAATGATTATGCGAATGAAATGATGGTCCGGATCTGCACCCATCCCAATGTAGGCGGTGTACTTTTGGTTTCGCTGGGTTGTGAGAATCTGGACAGGGAGGGGCTTTTTAATGCGGTCAGAGCCAGCGGCAGGCCGGCGGGGCTGATCGTGATCCAGGAGAACAGGGGGACCATGACTTCCATCGCCCGCGGTATCGGCCTGGCAGAAGCCATACGATCGGAAGTCCGGGCTGTGCCCGAAGCGGATATGGACTTTAGCGAACTTGTTATCGGGACGATCTGCGGGGGATCTGACGCCACAAGCGGTATTTCTGCCAACCCGGCTATCGGGAAAGCTTTTGATCATCTCCTGCATCAGGGAGCGACCTGCATCTTTGAAGAACCGGGCGAACTCATCGGCTGCGAACATTTGCTGGCCGGAAGAGCCATCAACGAGACGGTAGGAAGTGAGATCACCTCAGTCATCAAAAAAGCAGATCAGTACTATAAGGAAATGGGGCATGACAGTTTTTCGGCCGGCAATGCCGTGGGTGGGATCACCACCATCGAGGAAAAATCGTTGGGAGCATACAGTAAAAGCGGCAGTGCTTCGATCGACGGTGTGATCAGGCCGGGGGAGGTTCCCGCAAAGAGTGGGCTGTACCTGATGGATGTGATCCCGGACGGAGCGGTGAAATGGGGATTCCCGAACATCAATGACACCGCCGAGATCATTGAGTTGATCGCCTCGGGCGCTCATGTCATCTTGTTCTCCACCGGGAGGGGCTCGGTTGTGGGATCGGCCGTTTCGCCGGTGATCAAGATTTGCGCCAATCATGAAACCTATCAGAATATGGAGGAAGATATGGATATTGATGCCGGCAGGATCCTGACCGAAGAAACGACGCTGGAAGATACCGGAAAGGCGATCGTTGCATCGGTGAGCGCGGCCTGCTCGGGTAAGCCGACAAAATCCGAGGCGATGAAACACCAGGAGTTTGTCCTTTCCTATAAGTATTTCAATAAGTCTTCCTGTAAGTATTAGCCCTTATTCCCCGAATGGAGTGAAAAAGGTGATAAATCCGCATCTATTTAAAAAACCGAATAACAGATTCATAATGAGTGAAAAAAAACGAAACAACTACCGCTGGAGGATCATTGCCTTGCTGTTCTTCGCGACGACCATTAACTACATTGACCGGCAGGTGATCGGGATCCTGAAACCTTTCATTGCTTCGGATCTGAACTGGAGCGAGGCCGATTACGGGTACATTGTTACGGCATTTCAGATCGCCTATGCCATCGGACTGATCACAACCGGACGAATCCTGGACAAATTCGGTACCCGCATCGGTTACCTGTGGGCGATCGTGGTGTGGAGTGTGGCCGGAATGGCCCATGCCGCGGCCAGGGGTGTTGTCAGCTTTGCGGCTGCCCGCTTTGCGCTGGGGATCGGCGAATCGGCCAACTTCCCGGCTGCCGTGAAAAGTGTGGCTGAATGGTTTCCGAAAAAAGAACGCGCTTTTGCTACCGGACTGTTCAACTCCGGATCGACCGTGGGCGCCATTGTTGCTCCCGTGATCGTTTCGGGGATCACCCTGACGTTTGGGTGGCAATGGGCTTTCATCATTACCGGTGCACTGGGCTTTATCTGGGTCTTTTTCTGGCTGGCTTCCTATCACGCACCGCAGAAACATGCGAAAGTGAGCATGGAAGAGATGCAGTATATTCTTCAGGATCAGGACGGTACAGATCCTGCCGGGAGCGTGGGGTGGATCAGGTTATTCCGGCATAAGGAAACTTATGCGATCTGTGCCACCCGTTTTATTTCAGACTGGGTCTGGTGGTTTTTCCTTTTCTGGATCCCTGACTTTTTAAATAAGACCCACGGCATCGATATCAAGGAAGTGGTAGTCCCCCTGATCCTGATCTATGCGGTTTCCAGCATTGGCGGGATCGCAGGTGGCTGGTTATCATCAAAATTCATTCAAGTGGGGAAAAGTGTCGATTATTCCCGGAAAATGAGTATTCTCATTTGTGCCCTGATCGTATTGCCTGTGGTGCTGGTTTCACAGGTCCAGAACCTCTGGATCGCAGTGGCGCTGATCGCCTTTGCGGCAGCAGGCCATCAGGGGTGGGCTTCCAATATTTTCACGATCGTCTCGGATATTTATCCGAAGAATGCGGTGGGCTCCATGACGGGGCTAAGTGGTTTTGCCGGGGCGGTGGGCGGAGCCCTTTCTGCTTCATTCGTCGGACTGCTTCTTGAAAGTACCGGAAGTTATTTCCTGATCTTTCTGACCGCATCCTCTGTTTATCTGGTAAACTGGGTCATTATCCGGTTTTTTATTAAGGAGATCAAACCAATTGAAATGATATCATACAATGGGTAAAAAGATTTTTGACTCAGGGAAGCGCGACGCGCAGGCTACAAAGGTTGACCCGGTGAAAGTGTCTGATTTTTGTTTTGAGGCCTATCACGAATATGCGCAGCGATTGATGGAACGGTGTGAACGGTTTATGCAGGCTTCCTCGGGGGCGCTGGTTTACCGGAGGATGCGTGTGGCCGAGGTTTTTTCGTTTGGATGCCGCGACATGAAACAATCGCTGGAGTGGCAACTGGGAGCCCTGCAAAAAAGCATGGACTACGAAGCCGATGTCCCGAACTTTTTGGAGCCCTGGTACGGGATCGGGGTGATCGGCACCGCTTTCGGGCTGGAATATATCTGGCATCCGGGACAGGCTCCTGCCGTAAAGCCTGCTTTTCAGACTATCGATGAGGCTCTGGCGTATGATTTTAAGCCGGTCAGGCAGACAGGAGCCGGGAAACATTCCCTGCAGATGATCGAATACTTTCTGGAACAGACCAGAGGAAAGATCCCCATGTCGATGGGCGACATCCAGTCACCCTTTAATAATGCCACGTACGTGGTGGATACGAGTAATTTTTTGATTTCCATGATCATGGAGCCTGATAAGGTTTTAAAGTTCCTGGACCTGCTTGCCGATCTGGAGATTGATTTTTACAGAGAACAGGAAAAGCTGATCGGTGATGTGCTGGTGAGGCCGGGGCATGGTTTTGCCTCTTCTCATACGTTCGCGGGTTTCGGGATGAGCGATGACAACGTGGTGATGGTGGATGAAGCCAGCTACCTTGATTTGGTCAGTCCTTCCTTTCTGAAATTGGGGGATGCTTTTGGAGGCGCTGTTTTCCACTCGTGCGGAAATTATTCGGAAAAGACCGGAATGTTCCGTCAAATGAAGGGGTTGAAGATGATTGATGCGGCCTTTACCGCCGAGACAGATCCTTCTCCGAATCCGGCAGAGCCATTTGCTGAGGCCCTGAACGGAACGGGAATTATCCTGAATGCCCGTATGGTCGGTGATCCGGAAGTGGTCAGGGAAACGACCACCCGGCTTTGGAAACCCGGTATGAAATTACTGGCCGTGACCTTCTCGCCGACGCCTGCGGAACAACAACAGGCTTACAGGATCGTTCATCAAATTTGTCAATAGCCCGGCAATCCTGTTAATTTTTTAACTGGCTTTCAAGGTACCCGTCGATGATAATTGTATTCGAAAGAGAAACATCGTGGGCGGTGAAAAGTCCTGCGACCGTACTTTCGTCACTTGCTGTAAAATTGCCTTTAATGTTTGCCGGAGGAACGCTGTACATTCCATTGTTTGACTTCTGGATCTGCATTTGGTAGTAATAGTTGTAGGCAAATTTAGAAATGGAAGTTTGTTCTACCTGCACAGAGTCCCCCAAATGGATCTTCCGTTTGTCGCTACGATAAGCGTCGGTAAAAACTTCCAGTCCCCCGATATAATTCCCGTTAATCAGTTTATCGTTGAATATCGCTAATAACCCGCTGCCTGCATTTAAAAGTTTACGGTTGCAGTAAACATCCCATTTATAATAATTTCCTGATTCTGCAGGTTCCTTCCCATAAACAAAAACGCCTAAAGCACGATACTCTTCCCGCAGTGACGGACGAACCTGGATCGAGTCGATGACTTCTGTTTTCTTCAGGCTGTCGGTGGCGGTTAAAACAATGCCGTTTGTTGAAATTGTGATAGTATAGACCTTCCCTGTTTCTCCTTTGTATACGGTATTCCTGTCGGGATTATAAAGGCCCGGCATCCTGGGATTTTCAACCAGTTGAATGGTTTTTTGAGGGGTTGAGTCGTCGGAAACGGTGACGACGGCACCACGGATCCCCTTATAATCTTCCCCGGAACTGACCACCTGCGTTCTGTAAACGAAAACGAAAGGATTATCCCGGGTGGTGATCTTAGCCTCAACCGCATAAAGGTTTACATCTTCGTCGTTCAGTTTTATTTCAACCAGATCTCTGCACGAAGTCAGAAGAAGCGAGGCCATGCCAAACAGAATATGGATTGTACGTTTTATCATTTTTATAAAGTAAGTTCATACGTCACAGAAGGGATGATACTTCCGATAATGGAGAGTCTGACTGCTTCCGTAATATTCGGGTTTTCCTTGTTTTGTCTGAAATAGATCGAATAGGCATTTCGCCGTGCATAAACGTTATACAGTGAGATCTTGAGCGATTGTTTTAATTTCCGGTCATTATTTTTCCACGGCGTGTAACTCAGGGAAAGGTCCATCCGGTGGTAATCCGGGATCCGGTTCACGTTCCTTTTGGAATAGCAGAAAAGGGTATTTCCCTGGACTTCGTATTTGGCCACCGGGTATGTGGTGGGTTTTCCGGTGTAAAAAACCCAGTTGGCAGCCAGGTTAAGATGTCTGTTCACCTCGTAATTCAACACCAGGGAAACATTATGGGTGTGATCATACGATGCAGGATAAGGCTCTCCGTCATTAATTCCCGGTATTTTCCGCATCGATCTGGAAAGGGTGTAGCTTGCCCAGCCGGTGAATCTGCCTTCCTGTTTTTTCATCATAGTTTCCATGCCGCAGGCATAACCGTTCCCGGTTAAAAGTTCAGTTTCCAGATCTTCCTTCACAAGTAGTTGGGCGCCGTCTTTATAATCGAGCACGTTTTTCATGTTTTTATAATAAAACTCAATGGAGGTTTCAATGGTATGATTGGCGAAGTTTTGGAAATAGCCGGCAGCAAGCTGATCTGCAATCATCGGCTTGATATACTTGCCGGTGGGCAGCCAAATGTCGAGCGGTGTGGGAGAAGTGGTATTTGAGATCGTATGCAGATTTTGCACCATCCGGTTGTAACACGCTTTGAATGAGCTGTTTTTAGTGGCAGTTAGTCTGAAGGAAACGCGGGGTTCCAGGTAAATAAACGGTGTACCGATCCAGTCGTTTTTTCCGTATGTTTTTTCATGGATGACTTCATCGTCATCGGGCGCATCCGGGTTTAGGTATTCTTTTACTTTCCCTTCGCCAATTTGTTGAAATGCCGAGAGCCGAACTCCATATTTTATGGTAAATAATCTGCCTGTCTTTTGTTCGTTCGAAACATAAACCGCACCGTCCAGCGCATTGTAATTGGTAAATTGCAGCGGATCAACAAATGAATTTTCATTGGCGTCGACATTCCCGGGTTCAAAATGGTGTTTAATAAGATTAATCCCGAAATTTAAATTGTTGTTGGTCAGACTCCAGATAAAATCTTCTTTGAAAATAAGATCTTTGATTTGTGAATGCCATTCGAATTGGGCCGATGGATTTTCAATCACCCCAAGGGAATAGTTGTACCCGGAATAGATCAATGAGGTATTTGAAGAGAATTTGTTCCCAAAAATATGGTTCCACCGGGCGGTTCCGGTCATGTTGCCCCACCCGGTATGAAGCATGTCACCCAGTTTGAAATAATCGTCGCCTGTATACGCGGAAATATGCAGCCTGTCTCTTTTTGAAAGTTGAATAAGGGTTTTCAGGTTAAGATCATAAAAGTTAAGGCGATTCTTTTTGAGTTCGCTAATGTTCAGTTTCCGCCCCACGAAATCAGGATATGCCCGGCGTCCGGAAATAAGAAAACTCCATTTGTCTTTGATAATTGGCCCTTCCAGGGTCAGGCGGCTTGATATGTTCCCGATCCCGGCGTGTAAGCCGAGGTTACTGCTGTTCCCGTCCTTCATGCGAATGTCGATGACCGACGAGGCTCTTCCTCCGTGCCGGGAAGGAATTCCGCCTTTGTAAACTTCCATCTCTTTCACGGCATCGGAATTAAAAACCGAGAAGAAACCCAATAGATGTGAAGGATTGTAAACCGGAGCATCGTCAAAAATCATCAGGTTTTCATCCGAACCCCCGCCTCTGACATAGACTCCTGAATTTCCCTCCCCTCCGCTTTGAATACCGGGTAAAAGTGTAATGGCCTTGAGTACATCGGCTTCCCCCATAAATGAAGGAAGTTTTTTTATCAGGTCTGCCGAAATATTCTCTGTACTCATTTCCGGGTTTTCCACGTTCCGTTTTCTTTTATTCCCTGTAACGGTGATGTGATCAATCTGCCTGTTGTCGTGAGGCATCAGAACATTCAATGTTTGGTCCTTTTTTAAAGTCAGGCGGATCACCTGGGTTTTGTAACCGATAAATGAAAATTGGATTTGATAAACTCCCCGGGGAAGCGTCAATGAATAAAACCCGTCGGTACCTGAAGAAACACCCTTTTTAACTTCTGGGGCGTAGCATGTGGTACCGGGCAGCAGTTCTCCGTTATCAGCATCTTTTATCCAGCCGTTTACCGTATAGTTTTGGGAGAATGTCTTTACAAAAAGGCAGTATAAGATCAAAAAGAAGAAAAGCTTTTTCATATTCAATGTTGCGGGACAGCGTCTTTTTTCGAAAGTTTTATCTTGTTGTTTGATTTTTTAATTTTTGCCCAAAGTAAAGTACAATCAGGGTAGAATCAAAGTTATATTTTACCGGAATCTTTAAAATTAAACAAATAATGTTAGGTTTGCTGAAATTTTGAAAATGGAACCTGTTCCGCGGAAATGCAAAAGTGAAGAAGGATGATTTGGACCATTACAAAGACATTCGAAATTTCGGCAAGCCATCAGCTTGATTTGCCCTACGAAAGCAAATGCAACAACCTGCACGGGCACAACTGGGTTGTCGACATCTATGTTTCCGCTTCAGAGTTGGAAAACGGGATGGTTGTCGATTTTAACTATCTGAAAGAAGAAATATTTCAGAAGCTCGACCATAAACATTTGAATGATATCATTCCTGTACCGACGGTTGAAAATCTGGCCCTTTGGATCGCCGGCGCCGTTGGGACAAAAAAGGCAGGAAAGCGTTTTTGGTGTACGAAAGTAGTGATTCGGGAGAGCCAGGGAAATGTCTGCGAACTTGAATGTGAATGAGATATTTTACTCCCTCCAGGGAGAAGGTTCCCGCGCCGGAACTCCGAATGTGTTTATTCGCCTGTCGGGGTGCAACCTGAATTGCTGGTTTTGTGACACTGAATTCGACTCGGGCGACGTTTATTCCCTGGAACAGCTCGCCGATGAGATCAGTCAGTTCCCGTGTAAGAACATCATCTGGACCGGCGGAGAACCTGCCCTGCAACTCACCGGAGAGATCGTGGGTTTCTTTAAAGACCTCGGCTATTACCAGGCCGTTGAGACCAACGGTACAAAGCCGCTTCCAAAGAATCTGGATTTTGTGACCTGTTCGCCCAAGCAGGTTACCCCGGCGCAACTGAGAAAGAATTTTCCGGATGGCGTTTCCGAGATCAAATGTATTTTCGACGAGGCGCCCGAATACACGGTCAGCGAGCTTCCGCAGGCGAAATATTATTTTCTGAGCCCCGTTTTTTTGGGTAAGGAAAAAGAACGGATGGATCTGGACCGGGACATTCTGCAGGCCTGCATCGCCTATATCCTTAAAAATCCGGTCTGGCAACTGTCCGTTCAGCAGCACAAGATCTGGAATATCCGTTAAGCTGATTTTTATTGTCGATTTTCCTGACTGTCTATGAACCCGCCCACCACTTGCCTGTACTCTTCTTCTTTTTCCAGGTGATGCATGTGCGACGCACCTTTGAAAACGAGTAAAAATGAGCCGGGAAGCCAGGCATGAAAATACCCGGTGCTTTCGGGTGTCGATTCGTCGAATTCGCCGCAGGTGAAAAGAGCCGGCACTTTTATTCG
>CAZOYZ010000013.1:0-4392 GCA_964584045.1 uncultured Prolixibacteraceae bacterium
GTCGCAATTATTTTATTGCAAAGTTTTACGGGCAAAGAAAATCATCGGGATGAGTTTTCGTTTTATTCATTAGTTTTGAATGAAATTTAGACACATGCCACAAAAAAAAGGAAAAAATACAACTCTCAGGAAACCGGGTAAAATTGGAAAACCAAAAAAAGGTAATCCCGTTTTACGAAAGATTCTCTTATTTTTCATAAAGGCTGCAGTGCTGGGGGCAATCCTTTTTGCTTTATTGTTTATCGCAGTTTATCTGGGCTTTTTGGGCTATGTTCCCAGTACGGCTCAACTGCATGAAATAAAGAATCCACTGGCGTCAGAGGTCTTTTCTGAAGAGGGGAAGCTTTTGGGACGCTATTATGTTGAGAACAGGAGTAATGTCACCTATGAGGAGATCTCACCCAATGTGATCCATGCGCTGATTGCCACCGAAGACTCCCGTTTTTACGAACACAGGGGTATTGACGAGATTGCTTTATTCCGGGTTCTGATCAAGACAATCCTGTTGCAGGAGCGCAGCGCGGGAGGAGGCAGCACACTGAGCCAGCAGATTGCTAAAAATTTATTTCCCCGCAATGACTTGTGGATTTTTGCTATGCCTGTCAATAAGCTGCGTGAAGCGATAATCGCATATCGCCTTGAGAAGATTTACACAAAGGAAGAGATCCTTACCTTATACCTGAACACGGTTCCGTTTGGAGAAAATATTTTTGGCATTGAAGTGGCCGCGGAAAGGTTTTTTGATAAAAGTCCGAAGGATTTGACAGTCGATGAAGCTGCCGTGCTGGTGGGCATGCTGAAAGCAAACAACAGGTATAATCCGCGTCTTAATCCTAAGTTATCACTCGAACGCAGGAATATTGTGATCAGTCAGATGGTTAAAGAAGATTATTTATCCAGGGAGGAGGGAGAAGTATTCAAGTCAAAGCCTTTGGGCGTCCGTTACAGAAGGATCTCGTATAATGAAGGACCTGCACCCTATTTCCTTGAATTAATGAAGCCCGGATTATTGCATTGGTGTCTGAACAATAAAAAGGAGAACGGCGATTCATATAACCTGTATACGGATGGTTTAAAAATTTCAACGACAATTAACTATGACTATCAGAACTTTGCCCAGGAAGCAGTTCGGGAACAAATGAAAAATCTCCAGAACGTTTTTGATGGTCATTGGAAAAATTCTGAGCCGTGGACGAATCGTCCCTCCATATTGGAAAGAGCGGTCAGGCAGAGCGAACGCTATAAAAAGATGGCTGCCGGCGGAAAGAGTGAGGCAGAAATACAGGAAACATTCAGGAAAAAGATCGAAACGACATTGTTTACCTGGGAAGGTGACAAACATGTCCAGACCACACCTTTGGATTCTGTAAAGCACTACCTGAGAATGCTGAATGCCGGATTTGTTGCCCTGGAACCGGCAACCGGTGAATTGAAGGCGTGGGTCGGGGGAATAGACTTCCGTTTTTACAAGTATGACCATGTGAACGCGTTGAGGCAGGCGGGTTCCACGTTTAAGCCGTTCGTTTACCTGGCTGCTTTGGAAAACAATATCAGTCCGTATGATTATTTTGCGAATGAGCGGAAAGTTTACCCCGATTATCAAAACTGGTCGCCGCGGAATTCACATGATGATTATAATGGCTATTATACGATGGAAGGCGCTTTGGCTCATTCGGTGAACACCATCGCCGTGGACGTGTTGATGCAGACGGGAATTGACCGCGTGATTGAAACGGCGCATGAACTTGGAATCGAGCAGGAACTTCCGGTTTTTCCGTCACTCGCTTTAGGAGCAGCCTCCCTTAGCCTGAGGGAAATGGTGATCGCATACAGCACCATTTTAAACGGGGGAATCAGGGTACAGCCTTACTATTTGGTGTCGATCAGCGATAACAAGGGCAAACTGTTGGCGTCGTTCGACAAACCGGCAGCATACCCCACGTCCATCCGTGAAGAAAATTGCAGGATACTGATTCACATGCTCGAATCGGTTGTGGATAGCGGGACAGGAGCTGCCATTCGTTCCCGGTTTAATATTCCCGGCGATTTTGCCGGAAAAACCGGAACAACCCAGGACCAGTCGGACGGCTGGTTTATTGGTATGACCCCCGACCTGGTTACAGGCTGTTGGGTGGGGGGAGAAGTGCCGGGCATCCATTTTCGTAGTATCACTTACGGACAGGGTGCGTACATGGCTTTACCCGTCGTCGGACGATTTTTCAGCAGACTATATCAGGAACCCCGTTACCGGAATATGAGATACGCCTATTTTCAGGAACCTTCTCCTGAAATACTTGCGGAATTACACATTCCTCCTTACCGGGAGATGCTGGAACGGGAGAACATCGGAGATATCATTAAAGGTATTTTCGGCAGACAAGATTCCCGGAGCCAGGAAGACCTCAAAGTAAAGAAGGAAACCGGGCAAAAGAAAGAAAAGAAAAAGATCTGGGACGTTTTCAAGGATATTTTCGGCAAGAAAGAGTAACCGATGGAATTCAAAAAAAAGATAGAACCTTTCGTGAAACGACTGATCGTTGAAAAGAAAATTTACTGGATCAGCCTGTTGATCGGTTTTATGAGCGGTACGGCTGCCCTGATCCTTAAAAATCTCATTTATTTCACGGGGGAAATTCTGGTGGGGAATCTGAATATATCGCGTGAGAGTTACCTGTTTTTTGCTTTTCCTGTTGTGGGTATCGTGATCACGGTGCTCATCGTCAAGCTGATTATTAAAGATGATCTGGGCCATGGTGTAACAAAGGCACTCGAAGCCATCAGTCTGAGAAAGGGGATATTGAAAGCTCACCATATGATCTCCAGTATGATCACCAGCAGCTTTACGATTGGTTTTGGCGGATCGGTCGGGGCTGAAGCCCCTGTCGTATTGACCGGATCGGCCATTGGGTCCAATCTGGCCCGCTTTTTTAAACTGAGCTACAGCGAGACGATGCTGTTGCTTGGTTGCGGTGCTACCGGTGCGATTGCCGGAATTTTCCAGGCCCCCATCGCCGGCGTGGTGTTCACTCTGGAAGTGCTTATGCTTGATATGACAATGGCTTCCATGATTCCCCTCATGATATCGGCGATCTCTGCGGCCATCCTTACCTATTTTTTCATGGGTGATGCCGAGCTTTTCAAATTTCACCTGGTCAGAACTTTTAACATGTTAAATATTCCTTTTTATGTCGTACTGGGAATATTTTTGGGATTTGTATCCCTTTATTTTATCCGAATGAGCCTTTACCTTGAGATTAAATTCAGGAGGATCAGAAAACAATATGTACGGATTGCCACAGGCGGTTTGGTGCTGGGACTGCTTATTTTTCTTTTTCCTCCGCTATGGGGAGAAGGATATACCTCTGTCAATAAAGTATTTAATGATTTGGGACCTACACTTCTTAATAATTCCCTGTTTTTTAACCTGCGGGATAACCCTTGGTTTTTTATCGTTTTTTTGCTTTCACTGATCATTTTTAAAGTCGTTGCCATGACCGCTACTACGGCTTCGGGGGGAGTCGGCGGCGTGTTTGCGCCTTCCCTGTTTGTCGGAGCGGTGGGAGGTTATTTTGTAGCCTATTTTTCAAATCATGTGTTTGGGATAGACCTCCCGCTCGAAAACTTCGCTCTCGCCGGAATGGCGGCCATGCTGGCGGGTGTGATGCACGCCCCTTTACTTGGGATCTTCCTTACTGCAGAAATCACGGGTGGTTATGAGTTGTTTTTCCCGTTGATCATTGCAGCCATTACCTCGTACCTGACGATTGTTCAGTTCGAGCCTCATTCCATCTATGCCCGGCGTCTCGCCATGAAAGGTGATCTCGTCACGCACCACAAAGACAAGGCGGTTCTTCATTTTATGGAAGTGGGGCACCTGATCGAAAAAGATTTCGCAATTATTTCGCCCGATGCTACTCTTGGCGATTTGACCAAAGTCATTGCCAAATCCAGGCGTAACTTGTTTCCCGTCGTGGACAAGGACGGAACATTGAGGGGTATGATCAAGATGGACGATATCCGTGAAATCATCTTTGATCGCGATCTGTATGACAAGGTTTACGTCAGGGATGTCATGTATATGCCTGAATTCTACATCTCACCGCGTGATTCCATGCACACGGTTGCTGCCAAATTCGAGAGCAGCGGCCGCTTCAATCTGGCGGTGATCGACAATGGCAAATATGTAGGGTTCATCTCGCGGGCACGCGTGTTTTCGGACTACAGAAATACCATGCGGACGTTAAGTAATGAATAAAAGTCATTTACCATTTACCATTTTACTCAATGCACGATGCTCTGTGCTTTATAGTTCCTGAATTTTTTCAGGAAAAGCGAATAGATGGTAATAAAAAGAAAAGTAAAAGCGGTATTGGTCATTGAAAATGCATGTGA
>CAZOYZ010000013.1:4492-5974 GCA_964584045.1 uncultured Prolixibacteraceae bacterium
CTTCCCGCCAGACTCAGAAAAATGGCTGCCGATAAAAGTAATGGTCGTTTTTGTTGTTCCATCCGGGATCACTTTAATTCAATCCGGTTTAAAAATAAGAAAATGCGGTTGAAAAAAAGAGGATATTGTTCATTTCTATTTGTTTTTATGCAGGAACAAAAATCTTACCTTTGCGCTTTCAACCGGATTGTCATTCCTGCTTGCGCGAAAAGAAACCGTTAGCAGGTATATCAGTTTAGCTTAAACAAAAAAATACACGCATGAAAAGAGACCAACAGGTATTTGACATTATTGCAAAGGAACGCCGGCGCCAGATCAACGGGATTGAGCTGATCGCTTCCGAAAACTTTGTCAGCGACCAGGTCATGGAAGCAATGGGGTCGGTGATGACAAACAAATATGCCGAAGGCTATCCCGGTAAACGGTATTACGGGGGATGCCAGTTTGTTGACATGACCGAGCAGTTGGCAATTGACCGTTTAAAGGAGCTTTTTGACGCAGAATATGTAAATGTTCAGCCTCATTCCGGAGCACAGGCCAATGCCGCCGTATTGAGTGTGGTACTGAAACCGGGAGACAAGTTCATGGGACTTGACCTGTCTCATGGCGGGCATCTTTCGCACGGGTCACCGGTAAATTCATCAGGTATTTTATATCAGCCTGTTGCCTATCATGTGAAAGAAGACACTGGCACGGTCGATTATGATGAGATGGAAGCCCTGGCTCATCAGCATCATCCTAAACTGATCATTGGAGGTGCTTCAGCTTACTCCCGGGAATGGGACTATCGCCGGATGCGTCAGATCGCGGATGCAACCGGCGCCGTGCTGATGATCGATATGGCTCATCCCGCCGGCCTGATTGCTGCGGGCCTGCTCGATAATCCGTTAAAGTACGCTCATGTTGTCACCTCAACGACTCATAAGACCCTTCGCGGCCCGCGCGGCGGTATTATCCTCGTCGGTAAGGATTTTGAAAATCCGTTTGGCTTCAAGACACCAAAGGGTGAGATCAAAATGATGTCTGGAGTTCTTGATTCGTCTATTTTTCCCGGTCAGCAGGGCGGCCCGCTGGAACACATTATTGCCGCCAAGGCCGTTGCTTTCGGGGAAGCTCTGGACCCTTCCTATAAAATTTATCAGGGTTGCGTGAAAAGGAATGCAGCAGTGATGGCTCAGGCTTTTGTTGATAAAGGCTATAAAGTTATTTCAGGGGGAACGGATAATCACAGCATGCTGATCGATCTTCGCACCAAATTCCCCGATCTGACGGGAAAAGCAGCCGAGAACGCACTGGTATCTGCTGATATCACGATTAACAAGAACATGGTACCCTTTGACAGCCGCTCTCCGTTCACAACCTCCGGGCTGAGGGTCGGTACTCCGGCCATTACCACACGCGGCCTGAAGGAGGATCAGATGGAAACGATTGTGAACCTGATCGATGATGTCCTGTGTGACCCTGAAAATACCGATGTGGTCG